>WBXG01000036.1 GCA_008932965.1 Verrucomicrobiota bacterium | reverse complement strand
TGGGATAAAATTCCGCGCTGGATCTTCTCACTATCTTTACTTGCTGTTGGCGTGATTGCAGCTGGTCTTGGGGCTCTAGGACTCTTGTTAGAACATCATCTTGCAGCATCCCCCTGGGGATCCTACCACTATCACCTCTGCTATTGGATAGTGATTCTTGGTACGATTGCAGTTGCCCTTATTGGAATCATGAGGCCACTTTGGACACGAGCTCTTGTCTGTCCGGGAATTTTCCTGCTTTATTTTTGCTATGGCTGTTTTTTAGGACCCTTTGATGGACCGATGGGGCACTTTAATGAAGCTTCTCAGGAACTTGCAGTTAAAAAACGCATTTGGGTTCCTATCAACTTCAATGCACGTGAGGAATCCTATCGGTTTCTCCTACCTCATCCCTACGCCCTGATTCCTTACGACTACCAGGCCTCCATCACCATTGATGCAATGAAAGGCAAAGTCCCTCGCTTTATTATTAGCCTACCACTCACGGATCAAAGCGAAGAAAACCTTCACCATGCTCTCCTTATTGGAAGACGTCTCAACCTCATTGATCGTTTTAATGCTCAAGAAACCCAAGCGATGGTTCTGGGGGATATTGCTCGGTATCTCTTCCATCAAGATTTACTCATCGAAAGAGAAGTTGAAAATGGGGCTCCTGTGGCTCCTCGTTAAAAAAAAGAGATCTCATACCCATTACCAGTGCGAGCACAGCATAAATCGGGTCAATGAGATAATCCCAGAGATTGGTTGTTTCTTGGAGCTGAAAATCAAATGCGGCTAGAGCTAAAAGTATTAGGATGGCAAAACGATTTTTAGTAACGAGGAGAAAAAAAGTAAGAATTGCGATCACTATTAAAAAAAGGTTATTCCCCCAACCCCAGCAATAAGGATCGATTGGACCTAGACCCAGTGCTGCTGGATATAAAATAAGGCTACTAAGCATTCCAAAAATCCATGTTGTTCTCCACTCCCAAGCTGAGAAAAGAGTGCAGGAAAAGAACTTTTCCATGATGAGCACGAGTAATAAGCCCACCAGTGGGACGCTCACCCCACCCATTAAGCTAGCACTCCAGACAAGCAAGGAGAATCCTCTAATCGGAAGAAGCAACATTCCTGCAACAAAAACGCCTATAGCAAAAAAAAGAATACCAGGAGAGCTAAAAAACCGATTCTTAAGAATTTTTTTCTGCAGTAATAGCATGATCAGGAGCCATGGGAGTAGTCCGTAGAGAAAAAGAGAAATCATATTTTTGTGCATTTCGTTTTTTTAAGTAAATAGGAGGAGCTGATCTAGCCCGTGAGAAGAGAGTTGAATTATTGAGAATGTGAACATGACATCTGAGAATCTTGAGCCTCGACCCATGCTCCATTAAAAACGACATGATGAATATGACGGCGCTTCCAACTATATAGTAGATGGATAAGCCCATCGTGAGATTTAAAAAAATAAGGATAGCAAAAATCCCCATTAGGTTCTTGTGCGATGGTTGCAATACGTTGCCAAGTATGTCCCTGATCCTTGGAAAGGGCCAGGCGTAGCTGATCACGAGCAGTTCCACCATCATTGAAAGCTAAAAGAAGAGCTCCACTTGCAAGTCTTAGAGAAGCAACTCCCGAATCATGATTAGGCAATGAGGTTGGTTGAGAGGGCTTCCATGTTCTTCCTGCATCTTGAGTCTCTGTACTCCAAATTTTTTCTGCTGACCTATAATCACGACAAAAACTGACTCCCTCTTTTTCCGAGAGTGCTGTGAGTGAGGGTTGAAAAAAGGAGCATCCTCCTGCAATACGGCTCTTAGTAGCATTCAACGAACCATCTTTACCAGGGAGGAGCCAGAGGATCTCAGGAAACTTTGCCAAAAACTCTTGATAGACGGGCACAGCCCATCCCCCACTTACGAGTGGAACGGGACTGTTTTTTACTAGTTCACTGAGGTTCAAAAAGGGACTCAGAAAGAGGCGTCGGCTTTTGTTCCATGTATACCCTCCATCGTACGAAGAGGTAAGATTCAAGTGGCTACCTGACCATTTGCCAAAAGCAACTGTGATGTATATCAAGTGAAGTATCCCATCTTCACTAGCAAAGAGGAGGGCGTTTCCCAATCCCTTCACATAACGGCCTAGTTCCTGAATCGCTTGGAAGCGTGTCATAATGACCTTCGGTTGAGACCATACCAATGCTTCTGGTATCTTTGTGGAAAAAAAGATGCTCACATCAGGGGCCAGCTCTCCACTTCCTGCATACCATGTTGCTGCTAATGTACCATCAGCTAATTCGGTCATCGAGGCAACGTGAGCCATTGGGTAGGTGGTCTCAGGATCTATTATTTCATCCTGATAGAGCGGTTGTTCCTCCGTGAGGGGAGCTGTTAGAACAGGAACCTCAAATTTTTCTTCTGAAGGTGTATGCTTACTATTCTTTAAAAAAGAAATTCCCGTGAGGAGAAGTAAAAGAAAAATCAAGAGACTCCAAATCCATTGTTTTGATTTTCCAGGTGATGGCATAGGACTCACAGTATGAGAAGGCTCACCAACATAAAACAAAAAATATCATGGATCTCTCCTATTTCATACCGATCACCCGTTACTTTTTGTGTAGTTGCAACAGATCCCGGAAGAGCTAAAAATCTAGTTTTAACACTGGTTCACTTTGGAACATGCTCTATCTCTGGATATCTTCTTTATTCTTCTAGGTTTAACAATGCTCGCATCGAGGCAAAGGCATCATTAACATCGGCTTCTTCTAAGGGGCGGGTTAAAATTTCTTCGATACTTGTCTCTTCGACACCCTCACCAGCACATTCCAAAAGAAAGGGGCTCGGTGTACAGGAGAGAATCGTTCCATATTTTTTTCGCGTACGACAATAAGTCATCGTTAATTTTTTTTTGGCTCGTGTCATACCGACATAACAGAGTCGTCGCTCTTCTTCGATATTTCCTTCCTCTTTAGAGCGTTCATGAGGAAGCAGTCCATCTTCGAGTCCAACGAGGTAGACAAATTCATATTCTAGTCCCTTAGCAGCATGCAAGGTAATCAAAGTCACTCCATGACGCTCTTCTTTCTCTTCAGCTTTTTCTCTCTCTAGTGACATAGTATCGAGAAATTGTTGAGCTCCATTGCGGCGGTTTTTCTGACAGAAGTCACCCATGCTTTCGAGCAACTCTCGAACATTAGTTTCTCGTTGATCTGCCTCTTCTGGTGTTTTACATGATTTTCTTAAATCTTCGTTGTAGCCACATTCTTTCAATATTTCATCGAGTAACATTGCAGGATCCTGGCCCGGTGTTTGTAAACGAATTTGGTAGGCACCCCAATCCTCAGCAAAGCGTACGATAGCTTCAGCAGTTTTTGTCGAGCAATCATGACGTTGCTCTGGATCTAGGATCACTGAGGAGAAAGAAGATTTTTGTTTAATGGAAGTTTCAAGTAAAAGTTGTAATGTTACCTTTCCAATACCACGTGGAGGAGCAGCCAAAACTCTTAAGAGTGCATTGTCATCATCAGGATTGAGCAGGGCGGTGAGATAAGCCATGACATCACGTATTTCACGACGGTCAAAAAAACTTTTTCCACCCACGACACGATAAGGAATCTTTCTTTCTCGCAGCATGGTTTCAAAGATGCGTGATTGTGCATTCATACGATAGAGGATGGCACTGTGATCCCATTTCTCAGAACCGAGGGCCTTTATTTCATCAGCTATAAATTCTGCCTCAGTCATATCATCAGCGCTACTTAGGAGTCGGATAGGATCTCCCTCTTTTTGATCACTCCACAAATTTTTCTCGTAGCGATGGGCATTGTGTTGAATCAGTCGATTGGCAGCCGAAAGAATAAGATGCGTACTACGGTAGTTTTGCTCGAGTTTAATGATTTCGGGATTAGAAAAATAACGTTCCAATTCAAGTAGATTAGAACGTTGAGCACCTCGCCACCCGTAGATACTTTGATCATCATCTCCAACAACACAAAGATTCATCTGCTTACCAACCAATTGGCTCATGAAATCGAGCTGAAGCTTATTCGTATCTTGGAATTCATCAATGAGAATGTAGCGGTACTGCTGTTGCCAAAAGAGGCGTACCGCTTCATGGTCCACAAGCAGTTCACGGGCATAAAGCAACAAATCATCAAAATCCATTGTATTAAGTGACCGTAGCTCTTGTTGATACCGAGTAAAAAGGCTCTCTACTGCTGTTGACATGGTGCTTGTTGATGCAGAAAGATTTTTAACCTTGCTGATCATGGCGCGTGCGCCCTCAGGATTGATCGGATCTTGAGAATCATGAATGCGACCGGCTATTTTTTTAATCAATCCCATTTGGTCTGATTCATCCATGATACTAAAGTTTTCTTTGTATCCTAGAAGGGGGGCATCACGCCTCAAGAGGCGAACGCAGAGGGAATGAAACGTAGAAAGGGTCATGGCCTTTGTTTTTTCAGCTCCAAGAATCGTAGTGATTCGTTCCCTCATTTCTCGCGCTGCTTTATTCGTAAAGGTTACTGCCAAGATCGAGCTAGGATCAACTCCTTGGGATACAAGCCAGGCGATTCGTGCCGTGAGAACACGGGTCTTACCTGTTCCTGCTCCAGCTAGAATGAGTAGTGCTCCTTCGGGATGAGTTGCAGCGCGGTATTGCTCAGGGTTGAGATCAAAAAGACGAAAACGAGACATGAAATAGGTTTAAAATTCTAAAATTACCATTCTCAACTTTGGGATTGAGTTTTAATAATGACTCTTTTTTTGTAAAAGCGTTTTTGCAACAGTATTCACAATACAAGGATAGAGCCTGTGTTCAGCCTCTTGAATCCGGAGATGAAGAGTATTAGCTGTGTCATTTTGAAAAATAGGTACAGATTCCTGTCCTAAAATCTCCCCAGTGTCAATACCGTGATCCACCAGGTGAACCGTACAACCACTTTCACGAGCTCCTGCATCGATGGCTTGCTCCCATGCTTCTCGTCCTGGAAAATGCGGCAAGAGCGAAGGGTGAATATTTAAAATACGTTTTGGAAATGCAGCAAGAAGGGGTTCCTTAATCACTCTCATGAATCCTGCTAGAGCGATAAAATCGACCTTGGCTTCGCGAAGAAGGGTGACAAGCTCCTGTTCACGCTCCGGTGCAAATTTGGTTTTAAATGGACCTGGGCTAAAAAAATAAGCAGGGATTTGAAATTCCTCACCTAACCTTAATATCCCAGCATGGGGAATATCCGTAATGAGAAGAACGGTTTCATAGTACAGCTTGGATTGCTTCGATGCTTCAATGAGGGCTCGTGCATTAGAGCCCTTGCCTGAACCTAAGATAGCGAGCTTAAGTGGAGTAACTTGCTTCAAGGGTATAGTTGTGTGGAATCGTAGGGCAAAAGGGAGGCTTGTTACCTACCCTTTTCAATTTAACCCGCATATTTCATACTGATCGTGACGAAGAGGCTGCGGAATCAAATGGGGTACCACCGTCGGTCGGGAAACCGCGGGGGGGGGAGAGACTGCCCCTTAGTAAGACTTTTAGGAAGCCTCTTAGGAAGCCCTGTAAGGGTGAGACGAGTGGGTGCGAGCGAGTTAATGCAGATGAGAAGTTTGACGCCAGGTTGTATGTGAAGTGCCCTCTCCAAATTACAATTCAAGAACAACGCAGTAGCCATAGAGCTTTCCATAATATGTAATAGATGGAGCATGGAATATTCGTGTAAAAGACTATACAAACAGCGAGATCAGCATGGGATAGCCATCTAAAGTCAAAAAGCAAAATGAGTCTTCAAAAAAAGAACTCTTTTGAGTGCTTTCTTACCTCTGAACAGTAAGGTAACAATCGAACGGTTGGGTCGTACAACTATACTAAAACGGGCTCTACATTAACGCGTCGACCTGCACGATCAAAGAGGACTTTACCATCAACTAGTGAAAAAATGGTGTAATCACGCCCTAGACCAACATTGCGACCTGGAAGAAACTTAGTACCACGTTGGCGAATAATGATATTACCAGCAATGACAGATTCACCACCAAACTTTTTTACACCGAGTCGTTTGCTTTGACTATCGCGTCCATTTTTGACGCTTCCTTGACCTTTCTTATGAGCCATAAAATAAGTTGAAGTTAACTAAATTGAAAAGAGAGTTAATTATTTACTCAAAATCGAAGTAATTTTGAGTTTAGTGAGACGACGACGATGGCCCACTGTTCGATGATATCCCTTACGACGTCGAAATTTAAAAGCAATGACTTTTTCACCTTTCCATTGATCGACAACCTCAGCTTGCACAGAAGCACTGGCAATAAAAGGAGAACCAAAGGTTACATTACTTCCATCAGCAACCATAAGAACATCACTAAAGGTGGTCGACTGTCCTGGCTCAATATCGAGTTTTTCAACATCAAGGATATCACCCTCGGTAACACGGTACTGTTTGCCACCTGTTTTAATAATTGCGTAAGACATGAAAGATAAAAAATAAAAGTGAGGCGATGAACATTCCATAGATTGCTCATAAGAGCAACAAAAAACTAAGAAAGATAAAAAACAGTGTTGTGTTTATTACTCGAACTTCATCTTAAATTCCGAACTTGAAAAAACATTATTTCCTTCTAGGCACGATCACAAGGGGCTTTCATGAGTTATAAAATGACATTTACAAGTATCCGGGCTACTACAAGTATCCGGGCTAGGCATCTCTTTTTTCTCTCCTATTAAAGAAATGAATTTTTCAATTTCTAGGTAGGCCCTAAGGGCTTGGGGCGAAGTTGAGCCGTTACTATTGAAAGAGTTCCAAAGCCTTTTTTTAAAGCTTGTGAAACGTTTATTGGGTTTACTGAAGTAGTAGCTGGAGAGCCAGCAGCAGAACCTCGTTTCAAAGATTGAGTAGTAGAAAAGGAGGATGATTCAATCTGTTTTGCAGCTCCTCTGCTATCAGTTTTAGAATGCTCAGAAACAGCACTTTTCATGCTACCTTCCGAATCTAGCATCCTCTTTGAACTAACATGCCTTTGACTTGCTGTTTGAACGTTGAGGCTATTAAGCGAAGACTGATTATTAGACTCTCCTATTAGTAGATCTAAGTATAGTTCACTACTGATTATTTGTGAGGAGCTAAATGTAGAGATGGAAAGAGTCCCAGAGCTTTTCTGAGAAATATAGTTATTTAGTAATTTCAATAGTTGATGACCTGGAAGCGGACTATTGGCTGTTGGAGGAACAGAAGGCAGGGTAACACCTTTTTTCTGAGCACCTATTTTTTGCTGAAATTGAGGGGTTACATCTTGATGAGTCGCCCCAGGGTCATTATAGTTAACTTCTATACGCTTCTGATTTTGAAGACATACCTCTTGAATTGCCAGGATACCAGATGCAGCAGTGTTGTTAGCTGCTTGAGTTCCATCACTATTAAGAGAATCGTTGCTCCATACTGATAAACTTATAATATCTTCTCCACTCAGTGTTAACGAGGGGTCTGGTAGATGAGTTATAGAGCTGTTATAGACATCATTTAATGATCCAGGGACATTCGAAATCTGAGTAAGATTTGGTTTTTTTGAGACAGATTCTGGCGCTTTCTGATCACTTAAGACATCCTGGCCAGAGAGCTGCTGTTGTCTATCATTTACATCAGGAGTAGATAATGGTGCAGGACTAGGTGATTGTCCGGAAGGAACAGGTGATGCATTGCTCATAGTAGTATTTCAGTGATTTTACTTTTGGGTATAAGACTCAAGTGCTTGTAATAAGGAAGCGGCTCGGGATTGGACTTCTTTTTTATCATCTCGCTTTTCACAAAGTTCTAATGCCTGTTTGGTGGCCTCCAACGCTGCAGACAAATCCATAAGATCAATAAAGGAATGAGCTGCATATAATCTTGGTTCAGGACTCAGGGGTTCCTGAAACGAGGCCATCACAAAAGCAGCAATGGCTAACTGATATTCTCCCCTCTGTTGATTAGCTCCACCAAGAGCAATCCAATTGCGTGACTTTTCTGGGTCGTACAAGCATAGGAGTCGAAATAGATCCGCAGCTTTTTCAAATTCTCCTGCACCATAAAGCTCAAAGCCAAGTGCATAAAGAGACTCGAGCTGTCGACTAGAAATAGTGATGTCTTGCTGAGCAGTAGGTTGGTTTTTTATATTCATCGCAAATCACGATTTGGTTTTAGGTTGGAATCACCTGAGAAAAAAATTTAACTGCAATACATCACATTTTATTGATCACAACGGTAAGCGTTGTCAAAACTTTCTTTTACTTCATTGTTTCCAAAGATGGAACAAGCTGACGCACTGCCTCAACAACTTCTTCAGGGGTTATTTGAAGCATTACTTGGCATCGATCTAATGGTTTTTCTGTTGGAGGACAGATATGTGGCATTTGAACAGCATTCCAATGACACGGCGACAGAGGGCATACTGCTTTGTGATGAATCGGATAATGGTTGGGATAATATTTTACACGTGATTCTGGTCCATAGGGCCCCCACAAACCAACACAAGGCTTATCTAAAACACCTGCCATATGAACAAGCATCGAGTCGGGGGCAACACAAATCTCTGCTCGTTGAATCATTGACCACATCAGCCGAGGCCGCTCAAAGGAACGAAATTCAGCATTGGATGGTCCCAGAGGGTTAAGCCAATATTCGGAGGATTCTAGAGGTCCATAGAGACCGATCCAGTAAATATTAGGAAAAGCCTCTGCAAGCGCTTTAAAAACACGGCGACTCAGTTCAGGAGGCAAGGAACGTATTTGTTGAGAGCACGCGATTTGGTAAAAACCTAAACGCCTGTTAGAGTAGAGAGTCTGGGAAATTCCCATTTCCATTTTCGTAAATCGAGGGGCAAGACGCTTCTCTTCATCTGGAATCGATTCAGGATCAATCCCACATAGTTGAAGCATAAGATCGATTGGTTGCATCTGATCACTATGTGCATAGCCATTGGAAATATATTCTAAATTAAGATGGTAGTCGAAGTTCTCGAGCACAGACCAGTAGCAGGGTAAAATTAGAATTGATTTAATCCATGGAAAGCCATACCAAAACATTGCTAAATGGTGTTCTGAGAGGATGTGTACTTCATAGCCCCGATCAGCAAGAATTTTTGCTAATGGCCATGTCATAATTTGGTCACCCATACCTCCGACACCGTTATAAATGAGCACTTTTCCTTTAGGCCCATGCTCGGAATAACGCATCGGTTTGAACATCGGTTCTACTTTAGAAACCTTTTCAAAGGGAATGGAGAGATCCCATTCTTTGAGCTTATCGAACTGTTTGTCCGCAAAAAGATATCCTTTACCTGCTTCAAAGACATCAACACAGCCCAATTTTATATGAGAATTTTCTAACCAAAGGTGTTCAAGAAAAGAAATTACGTGCATACTATTTCATTGGCGTGGTGAATATAGAAGATAGAAAATTTCTTCGCAATCATATAAAAACACCTCTTCTTTTTATGTCACCAATTCTTTTTATCGGATTAGATGCTGCTGACTGGGAGTTACTCTCTTTAAAAATCGCTGCCGGAAAATTACCTCATCTATCAAAGATGGTTACCCATGGTGTCAGCGGTCCATTAAGATCGATTTCTCCCCTGTTCTCACCAGCACTTTGGGCAACAATAGGAACCGGAAAGCACTCTTATGAACATGGAATTACTGGGTTTACCTATGCTGATCATTCGGGAATGGGCTTGAGGCCTTATGATAGGACTTCACGACGCTCTCCAGCGATTTGGAATATGTTCTCTCATTATAAAAAAACGTCCACCATAGTGGGATGGTGGACAACTGCTCCTGCTGAAAAAATCAGAGGGGCTATGATCGATGAAACATTTCGTATCGCTCATCATCCCTCCCATGAACCATGGAGCATTCCCCCTAAAAGTGTCTCTCCATGGTCCCTTTCTAAAATAATTGCACAAGACCGTGTACATCCTCAGCAATTGTCTGAAGCGCTCCTGCGCTTCCTCGTTCCCAAACTTTATGAAATTGATCCCACCACCGATTTCAGAGTAGCTGCTATTGCTAAAATTCTTGCAGAGGATCTCACCACACTCCAAGTGACCTTGCACTTGATGAGGAGGAAAAGGCAGGATCTTACCTCTCTTTATCTCGTGGGGCTTGATAGTCTCTCTCATTTGGCCATGTGTTACCGAGAACCTGCATTGCCTGGAGAAAAACCACGCGACTGTGAACTTTATGGAGAAGTGGTAGATCGCGCTTATGAACTCTATGATCGATGGATTGGAGAGCTCGTAGAAGCTGCTGGAGAGGAGTCTACCATTGTGATCGCATCAGACCATGGGTTTTATCATGATGCTCGCAGACCAAGCTCTTTAGGAATTCAAGAGACAGCACCAACGCATCAGCATGCCCCTATCGGGACGCTCATCATGAAGGGAACACAAATACGCCAAGGAGCTGCTATCCATCATGCCACTATTTTGGATCTCTGCCCCACATTACTTGCAATTGCAGGGTTGCCAATAGGAAGGGATATGCCTGGAAAAGTACTTCTCAAATCTTTTTCTAAAAAACCAATTATCAAAAAAATTAGTTCGTGGGACGGCTTTTGGAAAGCTCCTTGGAGCCCCTCAACCCCCTCCCCAGAATCTACAGAAGCAGCATTACGTCAACTGGTCTCTCTGGGTTATTTACAAGAAATTCCCTTCAATAAACAGGCAGCTATTCAAGAGGCTCACTGCAATGAGATCTTTCACCTTGCACTCTCCTTTCTTCATGATGATCGTCTTGATCAGGCAATTCCTCTTTTAGAACAGGCCCGTAGTGCTGCAAGAAAAGCAGGACAGGCTTTATTACGGACGGACATCTTAGAGGAACTTGCAACAGCTTACCTTCTTGTGGGAGAAAGGCGTCGTGCTGCAACATGTTTTTATCACATTGCACGCTATCGTCGACGTGATGCCAAACAAGCGCTACGACAATTTTGGGAAAAAGCAGATTCCTCTACCAATAAAACTATTTCTTTTCAAGAAGCTTGGGAGATACGTCATCTGATGGCACGTGCTACTCTTGATGAAGAGAAAATTAACTTCATAGCAACTTCAGCTCGCTTTTTGGCTCATTCCAAAAGCGAGGATCTTGAATTACTACTGACCTATGCCCATGCACATCCTGAGGATAGTGCTGCACAGTTCAATGCAGGCCTCTTTGCCCTAGGCCGGATATTTCATACCGATCACCTACCGAGTTCGGAAAACCAGATGGATGCTGCGTTAGACTCCCATTTTGACATGGACAGTATGCACTCCTACTGCCCTGCGTCAAAATACGTGTCTGCGTTGACTCGCTCGCTCCCACTCCTCTCGTCCTTTCAGGGCTGCCTAAAGGAAGTCTTCGGCAGTCCCCCTGCGGTCTCCCGACCGCCGGTGGTGCCCCATCAACCTTCTCAGCTCCCTCGACACGATCAGTATGAAATATCCGGGTTAGCCTATCGCACGGAGAAAAAAGGTGTTGCCCTCCTGCGCAATGTTGCCAAGGTACGCCACGAGGAGGCCGATGCACTAGCGTTCTTAGCAATCTACTATAATAAAAAAAAGAAGCCTCTTGAGGCAGAAGAATGTGCCCGTGAGGCGATCCTTCGAAATCCATTACATCGTTTTTCTTGGCTTGCATTAGCCACCTCACTCTCACATCAAGGTCGCTGGAGTGCTGCTTGGAAAGCAGCTCAGGAGGCCTCAAAGAGCTTTCTTTATCGCAGTGATGCTTTCAGACTTCTTGCTCATATTGCGTTGGATGGAAAAAATAATCCAAGTCAAGCCTTGCAGTATCATTGTGAGTCAGAGAAGGCAAAAATAAATTTGCAGAGCGCTCTTGGATTTCATTCATCTCCTATAAAAAAAATTTCTTCTCTCCAAAAAAAATCTTCCTTGAGGATTTCCCCCAAGCTTTCCACCAAGCTTTCCCCTAAGCGCTCCTCAAGGCTTTCCTCAAATCAGGGACCTATTATTGTGACTGGACTCCCTCGCTCTGGAACATCATTGATGATGCAGATGCTCGCAGCAGGCGGGATCGCCATTAATACAGATTATCATCGCTGCCCTGATGAACATAATCCCAATGGGTATTTTGAACACGAGAAGGTGAAAACAATGTCACAAGAAGCCTTCTTTCTCAAAGCCGGAAGAGCTACCAAAGTGGTCATCCCTCTCGCTTTAAATCTCCCCGCACAGAACCATTATAGGATCATTTGGATGCGCCGCTCTCTTCAGGAGGTAATCACATCACAACATCGTATGGCTGGGTCGATTGCAACAGTAGATCAGCTTTATAACGTCTATCGCCATTACGAAATCACGATGGCAGAGCATATTGATCATGCTAACTGGCCTCTTCTTTGCTTAGAGTATAGTTCTGTAGTTCAAGACCCCCATCAAGCAGCCCGTTCCATTGCTCATTTTCTAAAAAGAGAGCTCCCTATTGACACGATGGCCGCAGCAGTGATTCCAAGCCTCTATCGGGTTAACCCGGATACACAAGCTCTCTACTTATAGGCATAGGCGAGGTAGGTCTCGGCGGGTAGCTTTCCTTGAGATTTCAATAATTCTAATTTGACAAAATAGTTGCCGCTGTGAGGAGCGGTGAGCCCTACTGCAGTTCTAGCACCAGAAACAGCAGGCTCTTCTTTGAGGCGATCGCCTTTGATCGGCTTGCCTGTGCTATCGTACAAGGTTATTAGTAGCACGAGAGCAGGAGGAGAGGCTGCAGCAATAAACCAATATTGATTTCCTGCAAACAAGGTTACCCGTAAGAGATGAGGCTCTTGAGGTTTTAAAGAAACAACCCAATCACTCTCTCTGACTCGAAATCCATCATGGGTTATAGCCTGTGCGAGCCGGCGTCCATTTTCTTTGGCCACGGCAACATTATCAGAGAGAGCAAAGGGCCTCTCTCCAGCTTGGGATGGGATTGTAGCCACCAACAATCCTAGGAAAAGATACACTATTTTTTTCATCATAAAGCAGGGGGTAAAGCAGGTTTTGAGGAAAGAGGAGATGCATCGGAAGCGCTAATGGAAGCAACTATTTTTTTGATTTCTAATTGCAAAACCCCAAGATCCTCTTTTGTTAAACCATAGGGTTCCTTTTTTTGAAGTGTTGCTAAATGATTCAAGGTCTCTTTGACATTGAGCACTAAGGGATCGGTGCGTAATTTTTCTGGGAGTGATTCTAATTCGGAGGCTAGGTGGAATGCCAAGGCTGGCTCTTGAAGAAGAGCAGCTCCACGTTGCGAGTAGTGATTCACAATAATTTCAGAGGCAATCTCGATCTCCCTCAACCAGGACCCTGCAGAGATTAATGTAATGAGATAGTGATCTTGTTGACCTAGCATCGTACTCTTCACTTCATTTTCTGTGGCTTCCAGCTCGTTACGCAGGGGATCCCATTGATCATCATCAGCAAAATCGACGAGGTTATTACCTCGACTTAGAATAGTTTGACTCACTCCTAAGGCTTTAGAGAGTGCCATCATATCACGCCCCATATTTTTCACCTGTTGTCCATCCTGAGCCTCTACGGCAATAAAACCATTGGTAACAAAAACCCCTATAGCCAGAGCAAGCTGAGCACGATTGGTTGTTACGGGAGCATTGCCTCCATGATCTAATGTTGTCCAATTGGGTCGACTCACCTTATTGATGGAGGCAAAAAATTCTCCAGGGGAGGGAACACTAAGTGCATCGACATAAAGAGCTCCTTGCATTTGACCGGTATTCAAAGACGAAGGAGGGCTATTTTTTTTGGAACCAAAGGCATAACCCAGCTGAACAAGGAAAAGAAAAATGGAAAGTGTTCTTAGCGAGATCAACATAACGGTACAAAATAACAGATCATGCAATATTTGCGCTAGCCCGAATATTTCACATTTTCTAGGATAAAAATAACAATGTTGATTTAATACATCATGGCACATTCTCAATTTTCATTAACCCAGATATTTCCTACTGATCTTGACCAGGAGGCTGTGAAGGCTGATGAGGCAAGGCGAGCGATGAAGTCTGACGACGGCTGTGTGTGTACAGACTACTCGAGGAAGACCTCGAACTCCACGCAGCATCCATCTGACTTCCCGGCTTCCGTAGTAGATCAGTATGAAATATCCGGGTTAACTCCCAGTGCTCTTCCGATTGAGGAATTACGTGAATCAATCGTAACAACCCTAAGTGCTAGCAACCGTCTTATTGTAGAGGCTCCCACTGGATCTGGAAAATCGACACAGATTCCACAAATGCTTCTTGATGGTGGAATATTAGGATCGAAAAAAGCCATGATTTTGCAACCACGTCGTTTAGCAGCTCGTATGCTTGCTGCCCGTGTTGCTCAGGAGAGAGAAGGAAGACTGGGTGATGAGGTGGGGTATCGCATCCGTCATGATGAACAATGCAGTTCATCCACACGCCTTCTCTTTGTCACTGAAGGAATCTTAATGCGTCAAATGCTCACTGATCCGTATCTTGAGGGAGTTAGCACCTTGCTCTTTGATGAATTCCATGAACGCCATCTTTACAGCGATATCAGCTTGATGCAGGCACTCCTATTACAAAAAAATCATCGCCCTGATTTAAAAATCATCGTGATGTCGGCTACGTTGGATACCGCATCCTTGGCAGATTATTTAGAACCATGTGAGGTAATTCGCTCCTCGGGAAGAACTCATCCTGTAACATTTCACTACCTCACCCGTGAATCCGAAGGAGAAAAACCGTGGGACCTGGCTGCCGAGGGTGTCGAGAAATTACTTCACCTCACTTCTGGACATCTCCTCGTCTTCATGCCAGGGGCCTATGAAATTTCAAAAACTATTAACCTCCTGCGATCTCAGCTCTCCTCCTCCATTCTTCTTTTTCCCTTGCATGGAGAACTCTCTCCTGCCGATCAAGACGCGGCTGTAACAGCAACAGAGGCCCGCAAGGTTATTGTTACCACCAATGTTGCAGAGACCTCCCTGACTATCGATGGGGTGACTGGGGTAGTCGATGCCGGACTTGCCCGTATGGCTCGTTTCGATGTTCGACGTGGGATGAATACCTTACTCATTGAAAAAATTAGTCGAGCCTCTGCAGATCAACGTGCAGGCCGAGCTGGAAGGACTGCTCCTGGTCACTGTTTTCGACTCTGGACAGAGCGGGATCAGGCACGACGTCCTGCACGTGAAGCACCAGAAATTCTACGCGTCGATTTATCAGAAGTCTTGCTAACACTCAAGGCTATGAATTTTTCTCAAATAGAAACCATGGCGTGGCTTGACAAGCCAGAAGAGCAGGCGCTTGGAAAAGCATCGCAGCTTCTCAAGGATTTAGGAGCTCTTGATTTCCAGGAAAATATTACCCCTCTAGGAAAACGGATGCTCTCATTTCCAACACATCCCCGCTACGCACGGATGCTCTTAGCAGCCGAGGAATATGGCTGTGTTCGCAGTATTGCCCTGATGGCAGCCCTCACACAATCTCGTCCATTGCTTTTAAGAACTGATAAAAAAACCGAAGAAGAACGTCAGGAGCTTTTTGAAGGGGGGACCTCCGATTTTCTTGTTCTCTCCCGAGTTTTTTCTTGGGCTAAGCGTCATGAGTTTCGCTCTGATTCGTGCCGCAAATATGCTATCCACGCTGATGCTGC
This sequence comes from Verrucomicrobiota bacterium, assembly GCA_008932965.1. Taxonomy (GTDB): domain Bacteria; phylum Verrucomicrobiota; class Verrucomicrobiia; order Chthoniobacterales; family UBA6821; genus CAIWMF01. The sequence continues at coordinate 1,973 of WBXG01000036.1, read as the reverse complement.
ACGACAAACCAATCGTATCTTTGAACAATTTTGCTCCCTCGCACATGCCCAAGGACTTGACACGCAGACCGCTCCTGCCTCTGACGATCTGATTGCTCAATGTATTCTTCTTGGATTTGCCGATCAAGTAGCACGTCGACGTGGAGCAGGAACAAATCTCTCAGATGTCGTTCATGGACGACGTGGCCTTTTAGTTAAAGAGAGTGCTGCTGCTTCGAGTCGACTTTTTGTGGCTGCTGAAATCACTGAAATTGGTCAGGGAAGCGGCGAGGTCCGCACCCAACTCTCGATGGCAACAGCCGTTGATGAATCGATGTTACGACATCTCTTTCCGAACGATTTTCATGAGACTAAAGAATTATTTTTTGATACCTCCATAAACCGTGTTGTATGGAAAAAAGAGAAAATCTATCGTGATCTTGTATTAGAATCGATACAGCAGGATGCTCCCCCCTCCCTAGAAGCAAGCCATGTTCTTGCTGAAGCGCTAGCTCAAGGAGATCTTCCGCTTCCTACCTGGGGAGATGAGGTTGATGTTTGGGTCGATCGTCTTAGGTGGGTTGTTCATTTTTATCCAGAGTTAGCATTACCGACATGGACTCAGAAGGATCGTTTAAGGGCCCTCGAACGATGGTGTGAGGGAGCCGTTAGTTACCGAGAAGTCAAGGATCGACCCGTTATTGCAGCCCTTGAAATGCTCTTATCATCAGCTCAGCGTCATGCCCTTGATAAACATGCCCCCATATTTTACCCCCTTCCCTCAGGACGTAAGGCACGCCTACGCTATAAACCAACCGGTGAAGTGATCCTTAAGGCCTTGATCCAAGAGCTCTTTGGAGTTACTAAGATCCCCCCTCTTGCCGGTAATCGAGCCCCTGTCATATTGGAATTATGTGCTCCTAATAAACGTCCTATACAAATCACCTCTGATTTGAATTCTTTTTGGAAGGAGACCTATCCCAAGCTTCGAGGAGAACTTTCACGTCGCTATCCCAAACACGAATGGAAGTAGCAAGAGTTCCGCCAATAAAATTTTAACCTAAAAACGTGAAAAGCACTTCTGTTGAATGAGATTTTCTCTTTCCATACACGTTTTGAAATTGAAATAGCAGGTTCGTTCTGATATGAGGCTTGGATGCTCCTAAGAAATGAACTCTCTTTAGCCCGCATATTTCATACTGGTTCGTCGCGAGGCGCCGCTAATCCTGATGCAGACAAGGAAGGTGATGGATTGCGACGACGGCTGTATGTTTCATACTGCCCGAGGAGCAATTCGAAGCTGACGCAGTATCCATCAGGTGTTCGCAAGCCGCAGCAGAATCAGTATGAAATATGCGGGTTAGCCTTCTCTTTGTTAGAAGTGCTCGTCGCTTTGAGCCTCCTTGCTATTATCCTTCTGGGGATGCTTTATCTCTGGCCTGCTGCTCAACGCATGAGTCTTGAAGTGGAGCAAAAGGAGAATGCGATCTTTATTGCTCAACGGATTATAGAGACACTCCGAGCCACCTCTCCGAATGGAGTGATTGCCCTCTCTTCTGACTGGATGGACCATGCCAGTCACTGCATTAGGGTAGAGCTCTCAACTCCATCTAAGCATGTTGTCGCCTATGATGCGTGTGGAATACCAGTAAGCGAAATGAGCTTGGCAGAGTCACGGAATCCATTGAGAGGAAAAAATATAGTATCACTAGCCTCTATTACCATTGCTAGAGCTCTCTTTCCTGGTCTAGCAGTAGTTTCCATTACGGTTGCATCACCAGCAGCGCTTCCGGACCAGGAACGCCATCATACCGAGTTTACTTGTTTGGTTTCAATAACAGCTCCTGCACCACAGTCTCCTGGAGAGCTAGCCCGAATATTTCATACTGATCTACTACGGAAGCCGGGAAGTCAGATAGATGCTGCGTTAGACTCCCATTTTGATTTGGGCAGTATGTACACATACAGCCCTGCATCAAAATGCTCGCCTGCCT
>WBXG01000035.1 GCA_008932965.1 Verrucomicrobiota bacterium | reverse complement strand
GTACAAGGCGGGCGAAGGATTGGGATGCCGGGCTGTATGTTTCATACTGCCCAAATCACAATTCGAGACCAACGCAGTAATGATGAGCTTTCCACAAGCCGTAATAGATTTAGTGTGAAATATCCGGGTTAGCCCGGATTCCCATTTCATCTTGAGATAAAAGCTCCCAAGTAAATTTCTAACATTCCTCAATTTCCTCCATTGCTCAACTCCTAATCCTTTCTTTCATGAAAAACATCGTCTACTTCGACCTCGAAACTCAACTTACTGCTAATGATGTGGGCGGCTGGGACCGCAAGGCAGATATGAAGATTTCTCTAGGAGTCACCTACAGTACGGCGACCGAGACTTATGAAATTTTTAGTGAAAACCGAGTTCCTGAGCTCATTGAAACACTCTCGAAGGCTGATCTTGTAGTAGGCTATAACAACCGTCGCTTTGATTATGAAGTACTCATGGGATACACCATTCTTGATTTAGCACATCATCTCCCCACCTTGGATCTTCTAGAGGTGGTAGAACGGGCGGCGGGCCATCGTCTCTCACTCGATTCCATTGCTACAGCCACGCTAGGTGTTGGCAAAACAGGGGATGGTCTTGATGCCATCCGCTGGTGGCGTGAAGGCAAACTCATGGAGATTGCCCAGTACTGCTGCTTTGATGTCAAGGTTACCAAACTCGTGCATGAATACGCGATGAGCCATGGAGAGCTTCATTTTATCGACCGCTTTTCACGCAAGCAGACGTTGAAAATCTCCCTCACTTAACCCGCATATTTCATACTGAAGTGTCATGAGGCGCCGCGCAAAGCTTATTAGTACAAGGCGGGCGAAGGATTGGGATGCCGGGCTGTTTCATACTGCCCAAATCACGATTCGAGACCAACGCAGTAATGAGGAGCTTTCCACAAGCCGTAATAGATTTAGTGTGAAATATGCGGGTTAAGGAATCTTATTGAAATTTTGCAAAAACTTCATTGGCTTCTAATAGCGTTTCCTTACTTCCAATATCAAACCAAGTGCCAGGGACGTTCCAGGTGCCCACTTCAACCCTTGGATAAAGCCATTGAATCAGGCGCCCCGGCTGATCAGGATTATTTCCTTCGGCAATGTAGGTGTCGATGAAGGGTAATACATCTGCTCGATAGTAGTAGAGGGCAATCCCGGTTAGGGTGCTTGTGGGATTCAATGGCTTTTCTTCAAAATGAGTAATCTTTCCTGCAGCATCTGTGGTGATGTTGTTATATTTTTTAATGGCCCCAAGGTCACCAACATCATAAAGAGCCACCGTTGCAGGATGAGCTTTTGATGCCTCCACAAATCGGTCAATAGGCTCACTGAAGAGGTTGTCACCTGCGATGACAAGAAGATCTTCATCCATTATTTTTTCATGATGCAAAACATAGTGGATATCACCAATAGCTCCTCGCTTATCCTCATCGCTTGTCGATCCATCATTGACAATAGTGCAGTTCATGTTGGGATTCTTTATCCCATATTCTGCTGCCCATGCTGTAAAGGTATCAGCAAATTTGTTGTTCGTCACAATGAAGAGACGATTGATATTGGGAATAGGCCCTAGATTATCGATCACCCATTCTATCATTGGCTTGCCAGCTACGTTAAGAAGCGGCTTGGGTTGCTTCTCAGTAAGCGGATAAAGACGAGTGGCATAGCCTGCTGCAAGGATCAAGATATTCATTAGAAAAAGCTTGAGAGTCTACGTATGAAATCAACCGTTGGACAAGAGGAATTTTTTGTGATGGAAAACAACCAAAGATGTTAACCCTCACTCATCTTCCATGAGGAACCCAGATGGTTCATGCAGATGGTAATGAGGAGGCTTCAATACCTGTGAGCTTCCGTCTACGAAGCTGTCCGCAGGCCGCATCAATATCATGCCCTTTTTCACGACGAATGGTTGCAGCAACACCACGCTCACGAAGCTGTGCAAGAAACGACCTTTGTATTGACTCTGAGGGACGATCCCACGGAAGCCCCTCGACTTTGTTGTAAGGAATCAAATTCACTTTGGCACGTAAGCCTTGGGCATGATCAGCTAAAGCACGAGCTTGTGTGAGTTGATCATTCACCCCTGCAATGAGAATATATTCGAACGTCAAAAGCTGTTTTTTACGCTCCACGTAATAGGCGCAGGCCTCCATGAGTTCTGCAAGAGGATAACGTTTATTAATTGGCATGATTTGCGAACGGACCTCATCAGTAGCCCCGTGCAATGAAATCGCTAGTCGAATCTGCTGAGGAAGATCGGCAAAGTCGCGAATACGTGAAACCAAGCCACTTGTGGAAACAGTAATTTTACGCGCTGCCAAATGAATTCCCCATGGAGCATTAATAATTTCAATGGCACGCGTGAGATTATCAAAGTTAGCAAAGGGTTCTCCCATTCCCATAAAGACGATGTTATTGATGCGCTCTCCAGAAATTTTTTCTACGAGTAATACTTGAGAAACAATCTCCTCGACACTCAGATTACGCTTAAAACCATCAAGTCCACTGGCGCAAAATTTGCACCCATAGGCACACCCCACTTGACTTGAGACACAAAGCGTTCGCCGATCGGAGTCCTCTCCATAAAGAGCTGGAGAGGCTGGGATCAAGACCGTTTCAATCATCTCTTGATCGGCAAAGCGGAGTAAAAATTTTTGAGTCGTATCGCGCGAACCACTTACGGTTATCACCTCTGGAAAAACAAAGGGATATTGTAATGCAAGCTCCTCTCGTAGCTTTAGGGGAAGGTTGAGCATCTCCTCCCAGGAGGTAACCTTTTTTTTATAAATCCACTCTAGAATTTGTTGTGCTCGATACGAGGGAACATGAAGGTGGTCAAGCTCCACTCTTAACCTTTCAAGAGAGAGGCTTTGAAGCGGGGTATTTGAGGGTTGTAATGAGAATGGGAGGTGGTCTACGGCTGGATGATTCATGAGCAAAATGAGATTCCTAAATGGAGGCTCTGTACAAACTAATAAATGGTTATTCATACTAAATTTATTATGGCTTGTGGAAAGCTCATTGTTACTGCGTTGGCTAGCCCGCATATTTCATACAGATGGTGATGAAATATTTGGGTTGAACCTCTTTACCCTTCACTCCTCACAAGCATTCTGATATCAAGAACTGATGTCTGTACAACCTGATCACTGGATTCGAGAAATGTCGCTAGAGCACGCTATGATTGAGCCATTCGTGGAGCGCCAAATTCGTTCTAGTGAGGGGAAAAATATCATTAGCTACGGTTTATCAAGCTACGGATATGATTTGAGAGTCGCTGATGAATTCAAAGTTTTTACAAATGTATTTAATACGGTTGTCGACCCTAAGGACTTTGATGATCGCTCGTTCGTTGACATTAAGACTGATGTTTGTATTGTTCCTCCCAATTCTTTTGCGCTTGCACGGAGTATTGAATATTTTCGAATCCCTCGTGATGTCTTAACCATTTGCGTTGGTAAATCAACTTATGCACGCTGTGGAATCATTGTGAACGTGACTCCATTTGAACCAGAATGGGAGGGACATGTAACCCTAGAAATTTCTAACACAACACCTCTTCCAGCCAGGATTTATTCGAATGAAGGACTTGCCCAGGTTGTTTTCTTTAAGGCGACTTCTCCTTGTGAAAGGAGCTATGCAGATCGACATGGAAAATATATGAAGCAGCGTGGAATCACAATTCCTCGAGTTTAACTTTAGTTTTTGATTACCTTCTCACTTACGTAGCAAGAAAATAATTAATTTTTTAAAAAAAATAAAGAAACTGAGTTGACATAAGGAAGCTCTTTTTGGGATCTCAATAGGGCTCCATTGTAAGCACAATTCACCACTAACCACACACATCACCGTTATGAACAAAGCAGAACTCGTTGTAGCAGTACAAAAACTCCTCGGCAAAGAAGTCAGCAAAGCTTCCGCTGAGAAATCAGTTAATGCTGTTATTGAAGGCATCAAGACAGGAATCAAGAAAAAGAAAAATGTCCAACTCATCGGTTTTGGAACATTCAAGATTGCTAACCGCAAGGCACGTCTTGGTATCAATCCAAAAACAGGTGCACAAATTAAAATTAAAGCATCCAAGACGGTTCGTTTTGTTTGTGGAAAAGCATTGAAAACTTCTCTGTAAGCTTTTCTTCTATTAAAGGAGAAAAGGAGTTGAGGTAAACTCATTCTTCTTTTCTCCTTTTAGTTTTCAGTCTGGAACGTATTTCTCTTCAATTTTTTTCAATGTATAAAGCACCTATCACAATTTCTATCACTGGTGCTGCTGGCCATATTGGTCATTCGCTCATTCCTCGAATCGCCTCTGGTGCCCTCTTTGGGCCAGATCAGCCGATTGCTTTGCGTCTCATTGAAATTGAATCTGGTATGAAGTCACTGGAAGGAGTGGTGATGGAACTTCATGACTCTGCATTTCATCTGGTAGAATCCATTGAAACCACCTCCGATCCTAATCTTGGATTTCAAGGAGCTCATTGGGCTTTCCTCATTGGAAGTGTACCTCGCAAAGCTGGTATGGAGCGGAAAGATCTTCTTGGCATCAATGGAAAGATTTTTGTTAGTCAAGCTCGGGCGATTGCAAAAAATGCCGCTTCCGATGTCCGTATACTTGTTGTTGGTAATCCAGCGAATACAAATTGCCTCATTGCGATGAATAACGCTCCTGAGATACCTCAGGAGCGCTGGTATGCCATGAGTCGCCTTGATGAAGATCGAGCACGTGCTCTTCTAGCGCGAAAAACAAAGCACCATTCACGTGATGTAAAAAAAATGACCATTTGGGGAAATCATTCCAGCACCCTGTATCCTGATTTTGAGCATGCATCGATTAATGGAAAGCCTGTCACCGAAGTAATTTCTGATCGTGCCTGGTTAGAAAATGATTTTATCACACATGTCCAACAACGAGGTGCTGCTATCATTGCAGTACGCGGTCTCTCATCAGCACTCTCTGCAGCCAATGCCGCTATTGAAACGGTTCGCTCCATTAATGAAGTGACCCCCCATGATCAGTGGCATAGCGTCTCGCTTTGCTCGGATGGAAGCTATGGAATTGATCCAGGACTCATTGCCTCCTTTCCGACCCGTTCGGATGGAAATCGAGTTTCCATCGTGCAGGGGCTGCCTATGAGTTCTTTTGCAAAAAAGAAGATTGAGGCTACAGTTCAGGAATTACGTGAGGAAAAAGCGGCTGTTGCTGACTTACTGCCTCATTAACCTGCATATTTCATCCAGATCTACTGCATAAGCCGGGAAGCACGTGTGGATGCTGCGTTAGACTCCCATTTTGACTTGGGAGGTGGGGACTCAGAGCTTCTTTTGTTGCTCATATCTTGCCAGCTCTTCTAAACGACGCTCATGTCGTCCAAATTCAAAAGGGGTTTTCAACCAAAGAGCAACGAGCTCTTGAGCTGTTTCTAGAGAGAGCATTCTTTCACCAAGCGAAAGAACATTAGCATTATTATGCGCTCGAGAAAGACGAGCCGTCTCTTCATTCCAAGCAAGAGCACAACGAATTCCGGGAACTTTGTTGGCAGCAATGGCCTCTCCATTACCAGAGCCACCAAGGACAATAGCACGCTCGCACTCTCCTGAAGCCACTTTCTGAGCTGCTGCGATGATGTATTTTGGATAGTTCGTTACCTCCAAACTATCTGTACCGCAATCGATGATTTCATGGCCTTGAGCAAGGAGCATTTTTTTCAATGCTTCTTTGTAGAGAAAACCAGCATGATCTGAACCAAGTGCAATTTTCATTAATGGAAAAATTAAGTCATCCTAAGGTCACCTTTTTTTTGAGAATTCAAAAAATCAGTATAGGCATGACGGATTCCTGACTCGAGATCAAACTTGGGCCTCCAGCCAAGGGCTAAGAGTTTGCTGCTATCCATGAGCTTGCGCAGAGTACCATCAGGGCGAGTAGTATCCCACTCTAAATCCCCTTGAAAAGCAGTAATACGCGCAATGAGCTCCGCAAGTTCACGAATAGTCACATCACTGCCACTCCCGACATTGATCCAATCTGGTGGAGTTTCGCAATGCAAAAGAAGAACAAGTGCTTCTGCTAAATCATCAACATGGAGAAATTCACGGCGACTTTTTCCCGTTCCCCAAAGTGTCACAGAAGAAGCATTCTTTTCCCGAGCCTCATGAAAGCGGCGCAGGAGTGCAGGAAGGACATGAGAGTTTTCGAGATGATAGTTATCTCCAGGACCATAGAGGTTGGTGGGCATGGCAGAATGAAAAAGGACTCCATATTGCTGCCGATAAAATTGACAGAGCTTGAGCCCTGCAATTTTTGCAATCGCATAGGCTTCATTGGTTGATTCTAAGGAAGAAGTCAGCAAGCACTCTTCTTTCATAGGTTGAGGGGCTTCCCTCGGATAAATACAGGAACTTCCTAAAAATAAAAGTCGCTTCACATCATGACGATAAGATTCGTGAATAAGATTGTGGGCACTTGCAAGGTTCTCATGAAGAAACTCCGCAGGATAGGTAGCATTGGCATGAATTCCACCGACTCGAGCTGCCGCAATGAGAACAACCTCCGGTTTTTCTTGGTTAAAAAAAGAGCGCACTGCTACCCCATCACAGAGATCCAATTCTTGACGCGTACGAAGAATAAGCTGTTTGTATCCTTGAGCTTCAAGTGCTCGCACGAGAGCAGAACCAACCATTCCACGGTGACCTGCAACATAAATACGAGAGGAGTGAGGAAAGCTTATTGTGTTCATGAAAGAGAAGAATTTATCTTTTGTGAATGATTTTCTATAACCACACAATTTATCGGAGGATAACCCCAACAGATTTTTTTAGAGTCATTTTATGAAGGAACCTGAGTTATTTTCTATTTTTTAAGTTGAGCCACAATCTCTTGATGCGCTAGTTCCTGACGGGCGATTTCTAAATCAGCTTCGGTCATGATTTTGACAAGCTCTTTGAATTTTACTTTAGGCTCCCAGCCGATGTGACGTTTTAATTTTGAAGGATCCCCGATGAGTAATTCAACTTCACTTGGCCGTTCGTAGCGCTCATCATGTTCCACATATTTTTCCCAATCGAGATCAAGAAGACCAAAACATTCCTGACAAAATTCCCGGATGGTATGGGTTTCCCCAGTTGCACAAATATAATCATCAGCATGCTCTTGCTGAAGCATGAGCCACATCACCTCAACATATTCCTTGGCATAACCCCAGTCGCGCTGGGCATCAAGATTTCCTAAGAATAATTTTTTCTGGAGACCGAGTTTGATTCGAGTGGCAGCACGTGTGATTTTTCGTGTTACAAAAGTTTCACCACGACGAGGGCTCTCATGATTGAAGAGAATTCCATTGGATGCATGAAGTTTGTAGGCTTCGCGGTAATTGACCGTAAGCCAATAGGCAAATACCTTAGCACAGCCGTAAGGCGAGCGAGGGTGAAAAGGTGTTGTCTCCCTTTGTGGCACCTCGTGCACTTGGCCAAACATCTCTGAGGAGGAGGCCTGATAAAAGCGAACATTTTGAGCAATCCCTGCCTCACGAATGGCTTCTAATAATCGAACGGTACTCAGACCTGTAACATCCCCGGTATATTCTGGAATATCAAATGAGACACGGACATGGCTCTGAGCTCCGAGATTATATATTTCATTAGGCTTTAAATCATAAAGTAATTTTACCATCTGAACCGAATCAGCTAAATCACCATAATGAAGAAATAATTTCGTCCCATGGATATGGGGATCATGATAGAGATGATCAATTCTACTCGTATTAAATGTGGAGGCACGGCGGATTACCCCGTGAACTTCGTATCCCTTTTCTAGGAGTAACTCTGCGAGATAAGAACCATCTTGCCCTGTAATACCTGTAATTAATGCTTTTTTCATAGAAATTTTTGTATCTGCACTTCCTCTGCTACAATGAGCAACTTCATCTTAAACTTTTCTTAGTGAACATGAACCCAATGTTCCTCAACTGAGCCGACGAGGGGATTCGAACCCCTGACCTGCTGATTACGAATCAGCTGCACTACCACTGTGCTACGTCGGCAACTTATTGGAATTGATCGGACTGTTGAGTCTCTAAAATAGGATCGAGTGATGTCAAGGAGGAGCTACTCTTTTTTAGAACTATTTGTAAAAGAGCTCTCCGATGGGAGTGTTAACCCACATATTTCATACTGATTGCGACCTCCTTGTCACGATCAGTATGAAATATTCGGGTTATGCTATTACGCAGTGTTGCGTGGACCCACGATTCCTTCTATGATTAAGGATCTTCATGAGCGCTAGCACCACCCTTACTCCCTTATCAGAAGCTGAAGCAGGCCCTATTTTGTCGGTAGTACGACTCGACGGTAATGAAAAAGTATGTCGCCGCTTACGTGAAGTAGGATTTTGTGAAAAAGCAGAAATTCGCTTGTTGAGTCGTGGAGGGCAAATGATTTGTCATGTGTGTGGGACGCGTTTAGCGTTAAGTCGAAAATTAGCTAAGAAAATATGGGTCCAACCTTTTTCTTCGAGCCTTTCAACATCTTCTAAAAAACAATGAACCTCTCCCTCTGCGCATTACAACCGAATGAAGAAGCCGTTGTTTTAGAATTACCCAAGGAAGAACGTATTGCCAACCGACTCCGTGAAATGGGACTTCTGCCAGGTACCACTATTGTTTTCGTACGTCGCGCCCCACTAGGCGACCCTCTTGAAATAAGGTTGCGCGGTTATAGTCTTAGCCTACGTCAAAATGAAGCTGCCTCCATTCTTGTAAAAAAAAGAGAGGCTTGAAAAGACAAACTCCATCCACGAGCAACCCAGGAACAATCTTCACAGCAATGCATCCTAAGAAACATTTCAAATGTTATGCTGTTGTGGGCAATCCTAATAGCGGAAAGACGACCTTGTTTAATGCCTTAACCGGATTACGACAAAAAGTCGGTAACTACCCTGGAGTTACTGTAGAAAAAAAATCTGGTCAATTTATCGGCCAGCATGGTGAAAAAATTGAACTCCTCGATCTCCCAGGGAGCTATAGTTTAAATTCGCATGCCCCAGATGAATGCGTGACACGTGATGTCTTGCTGGGATTACGCAGTGATACACCAAGGCCCGATCGAATCCTCTGTGTGATGGATGCATCGCATTTGGAGCGCAACCTCTATTTCATTACTCAGGTTTTAGAACTGGGCCTCCCCACCATCATCGCCTTGAATATGATAGACCTTGCTCAGTCTCAAGGAATCGTCATTGATGTTCAAAAACTCTCTCAAGAATTAGATGTTCCTGTGATTGCCTGTCAGGCCAATCATCAAGAAACAGTACTTCCTCTCAAGCTTGCACTGAGTCGTGCAGAAATCAATCGTAGTTCCTGGGCACAAAAGCTTCCCTCTCCGTGGATGCGTGCTATCGATGGGGTTGCTGCTGTTTGGGCTCATGCAGAAGAAAAAACATCCCAACGTGACCCACTCCTCCGAATGAAGTCTCTCCTTCTCTTGGCCTCTCCAGATGCTGAAATAGAATCTTTATCAAAAGAAATGAGAGCAGGTTCTGCACTCGGCATTGCACTGGCACAACGATCCATGCTTGATCGTGAATTACCTTTGTGGAGGGAGGTCCTCGTTTCTGCCAGGTACGACCGTATTACCGAGCTGTGTCAAGCAGCTCAAGGACGCAGTAGCGTAGCCAGTGATGCGATGACACATCATTTAGATGAAGTCTTAACACATCCACTGTGGGGATGGTTTGGATTTCTTGGAATCATGGGCCTCATGTTTCTTTCTATTTTTGTTATTGCTGCCTATCCGATGTCATGGATCGAAGCAACTTTTGGATTCCTAGGAAATCTTGTGAGAGAAATGATACCGCAAGGTGACTTACGAAATCTTATTTCCGATGGGATTATTGCTGGCATCGGTGGAGTCGTTACTTTTTTGCCACAGATTTTGGTCCTCTTCTTTTTTATCGGATTACTTGAGGACACAGGCTACATGGCACGTGCCGCTTTTCTCATGGACCGTGTGATGAGCAAGGTGGGATTACACGGAAAGTCCTTTATTCCTCTCTTGAGTTCTTATGCCTGTGCCATTCCTGGAATCATGGCAACACGCACTATTGAAAACGCAAAGGATCGTCTCGTCACCATCCTCGTAGCGCCACTCATGAGCTGCTCGGCACGACTTCCGGTTTATGCACTAATGATTGCAGCTCTCTTTCCAAAAGGGACTGCTTCTATATGGATTCAGGGAGCTATCATGATGGGTCTCTATCTTTTTGGGACATTTACAGCACTTGGTTTTGCCTGGCTTTTCAAAAAAACAATTCTTCAGGGCGAGACCCCTGTTTTTTTAATGGAGCTGCCTCCCTATCGCTGTCCGGCATTCAAACATGTATTTTTACAAATGATCCAGCGTGCAGAGATGTTTTTAAAACGTGCAGGGACAGTCATTTTAGGTATTTCTGTATTACTCTGGTTTTTAGCAAGCTTTCCAAAGAAGCCCTCTTCCGATGCGAGGAATGGGAATACTCCTTCTCAAAATACTATAGCATCTGCGACATCAGATAAAGCGGCTCAGCTTGAATACAGCTATGCTGGCCACTTTGGACACTTCATAGAACCTGTGATTGCTCCACTTGGATTTGATTGGAAAATTGGCATCGGGCTCGTTGCTGCTCAAGCAGCTCGAGAAGTCTTTATTAGCACCCTAGCAATTATCTATCATGTGGAGAACGATGAAGAGCATCCTGATTCGCTTAGTACTACATTGATCCAGGAAAAGCGTCCTAATGGAACGCTCGTTTACACCCCCCTCACCTGTCTCTCGATTCTTGTTTTCTTTGTTCTCTCCATGCAGTGTATTAGCACCTTGGCGGTTGTTCGCCGTGAAACGAACAGCCTGCGTTGGCCGCTCTTTCAATTTTGCTATATGACAGGGGCTGCTTATTTAGCCTCTCTATTGATTTACCAAGGAGGAAGATTGTTAGGATTGATGTGAACGATGGTGTCACATAAAAGCTCCAAAAACGCCTTGGACAATCATTGAAATTTCATTACTGTCATGGAATGAATAATTGGCTACCACCTCTTCTAGGCGGTCTTGTTGGAACCGCAATCATGACATTTTCATTGTTACTGCCAAAATGGTTAGGCTTTGGACAAGTTGATGTCATTCGTGCCGTTGGAACACTCCTCACGCGAAAGGTCCATCATTCCTTTCTCCCAGGATTCATTCTTCACCTTCTTTCAGGGATCATTTTCGCCTACGTTTATTATTTTATTCTCACGCTTTCACACATTCCCTTCAATGCATTAACTGGATTACTCATGGGAACACTCCATGGAGTTGTGGTGATGTTACTCGTCTCCATCATGATTATGGAACATCATCCAATAGCCTATTACCACTCTAGGGGCCCTATGACCGGGTTTGCTCAACTCCTAGCTCACATGCTTTACGGAACAATTGTAGGAGCTGTTGTGCAGTTGATGAGTATGAGATAAAGTTTTTATCCTCCTGCAACAACGCTGAGAATTTCAATCTGGTCACCAGATTTGAGGGATGCTTTCTCAAGTTCGCTTCGAAGCAAGGCAAGTCCGTTCTGTTCCACTAAAACTGTGGAAATGGGAAGCTTCAATTCCTTAAGAAGCTCCACGAGTGTGAGAGCTTCAACGAAGCGTTCCTTTCCATTGAGTTGAATAGAGACCATTAGGAATGAGTTGTTAGAATTCCAGCATCCCAATCTTTCCAGACTGGCTCGAGTCCTAATGATACAAGCATTTGTGCAATAGTCTCAGGAGAACGATGATCAGAGATTTCAAACTGCTCGGTAGCTTCTGTTGCACTGCAAGAGGGTTGGACTGCTTTCCCACGAATAGTGTGATGTAGCTGATCCTTCCCTTGCCCTGTATAGCCACCAGGCTCAGTATGGCTTCCAGCACTCATCACCGTCACCCCCAAAGGAGCCATGGCATCACGAAAAAAAGACTCCTCTCGCGTACTCATGACTAATTGAATGGTAGGGAAGGTCATTCGAAGTGCAAAAAGAAGCTGTGCGAAATCATGATCATGAAAAGCAAAACGAGGTTCGAAATTTCCTGCTGCAGGACGCAAGCGGGGTAAGCTTACAGAAAGCTGGGCTTTCCAGCAATGGCGTTGCAAGAAAAAAAGATGTGCTGCAAGTGCCAGAGCCTCTTCCCTCCAATCAGAAAGACCGAACAACACACCAAGACCTAATCGAGCAAATCCAGCACTATAAGCACGCTGCAAGGAATCAAGACGCCCATTAAAATCTTTCTTAGGCCCAGCTGTATGAAGCTCCTGGTACGTTTTCCTATTGTAGGTTTCTTGATAAACAATGACCCCTTCAGCTCCAACCTTCACCAAAGAACGATATTCTTTTTCCTCCATGGGTGCTACCTCTAACAAAATACTGGGAAAGAGGGCTGTAAGGCGTTTGACACAGAGTTCTAAATAGCCACTGGAAACAAATTTAGGATGCTCTCCTGCAACGAGCAACACAGAGCGAAATCCTTCTTGAGTTAGATAAGCAGCTTCACAGGCCATCTGTTCAACATCAAGAGTCACTCGTAAAATGGGATTATCTCTTGAAAATCCACAATAAGCACACGAATTAATACACTCGTTGGATAAATAGAGAGGAGCAAATAAGCGCATCGTACGACCAAAATGACGACGTGTGATCGCTGCTGAAGAACGAGCCATCATTTCTAAAGCCTCCTTACTGCAGGGCTCTAGAAGTTTTTTAAAAGCATGCAATGATGCAGAGGGATTTTGAAGTGCCTCATCATAGTGTTGAGAAAAATTCATGTTATGTAATTTTCGATAAGACAAATCCTGCGAGCTCTCTCATTTCCTCTCGAGAAGGGGTCCTTCCCGGTGGTCGCAATTGATCTGTGAGTTGAGAAGTTAATTGAAGTTTTCCATCTTTCCAAACAAGAGCCGATGAGGCCCAGGGACCAACACGAAGAGGATCGCTCCAACGGTGAATGGCAATCAGCTTTTGGGGGTTGAGTGCAGCTGCAAGATGCATCGGACCACTGTCTGAACTTATCACAAAAGAGGCCCGACGCAACAGAGCAATAAGCTCTAGCAAACTGGTTCTTCCACTCCAATCGATAATATTGGGGGGAGCCAATTCTCCTATTTCACCTAGCAACCCTTGTCCCACAAGAACCACAGGAATTGTTTTTAAGGATGAAGCGAAGCTAAAGACTTGCTCTTGTGTCAGATTTTTTCCTTTCCCACGAGCATAAGGATGCACAACGACAAAAGGGCTCTCTATGGTAAAACCGGCAGGAATAGTGCCTTGGGGAAGTTCAAAGAGAGGGGCTTGAGATGAAAGTCCTAACACCTCGAGCACCTTCATATACCGCTCCACCGCATGATCGCGTGGGTCAACCTTTGCAATGGAAGAATAAAAAAAAGAGGCTCCCTCACGTGCATCGCTCAACCCAATAATATGACGAGCCCCAGAACATCGCGCCATCAATGCACTTCGTAGAAGCCCTTGCAAATCAAGAACCAGGTCAGGCTGCCAGTGACGCAAGGTACTAATCCATTGTAAAGAGCGATACCCTCCCAGGATTCCTCGAAATTGATCTCGAGGAAAAGGGATCGGTTCCCCAAGACCAGGATGATGATCGATGAGCACCTTGTAAGAAGGATGAATAAGCCAACGAATTTCCGTTTTTGGCCAGGCCTGATGTAATGCGGCTACAACAGGCAACGTATGAATCACATCACCTAGTGAACTAGGCTTAATTAAAAGAATACGACGTGGTTGATGATGCGGATAATTCACAAGGATAGAAGGAGCAAAGAGGGTAGCCTCAAATCAAACTCAAGAAACACAAAAAATATGTTTTTAATGAAAAATAATCGATGATGGGTTAACCCGAAATCGGTTTCACAATACTTTCCAGCCCCTTATTTTCTTTTTTTGTAGATTTTTTCTTCAAGATTTTTTTTTAATGCCAGCAATGAGGGAGTACGCTCTTCCTTTCCCTCCCCATAGAGCATCTGGAGCTGCTCATAGGCCTCCAGGTCATGATTCCCTGCAGCTGCTAATTCATAAACGATAAAGCGTCTTAAATATGAATGAGCTTCCGGTAATGTAGATGCCTTCGCAAAAGAAGCAGCTGCACCTTCATGATCGTGCAAACGATCCCGCAAAAGCACTCCTAAATATTCGTACAGCAATGAACTCTCTGGATTGTTCATGATTCCTTTTTCTAGGAACCTTCTTCCTGCATTAATAAAATAGTCTTTTTCCTCCTCATTGTTGACTCCACAACTGGCATTCCAGGCGAGTTCCCAAGAAGCCATTGTGTAATAAATGATCTCATGGGGTTGCAATAAAACAATACGCTCTAAGAGAGGTTCCATCTTATTCCACTCTTTTGTTTCCCAACAAACTTCCACTCGCATCCATAACCAAATCGATAATGGAATACGCAATCCTCCAAGAAGAGCCACGCTTGCTGATTCTCCCAACTCTTTACTAAATAATTGAGCCAACGAATCCTCACTTTTTATTTTAAAAAAAGAGCTCTCATTTCTTTGCCAGAAAAGAATCGCACTACTCAAAAAGAGAAAGAGCAGAGCAACCCTGCATATTTTATGAAGTTTCTTAGCAATGGAGACCCTCCCTTTGATCATTTGAACTCCCGACGTTGAAAAAGGAAACACCCCATGAGGAGATAGACTCCTCCATAGATGATCCCTAGTTGTAGCATCGAAAGAACATAAGAAGAATCCTCGGAGAGGGGTGTAGCCCTCATTTCAATGATGTTAAAAAATGAGAGATCAGGAATAAGAATAAAAGGAATCTGAATTATCCTTAGCAACCAACCATGCAAAGAAGTGAGATTTACAAACAGGATGGAGGCACTCTTCTCTAGATGTCCTATCATATAGAGTGCCATGGCACTCATGATCGTAAAAAGGGAAGAGCTTGCTATCGTAGAAATGAGTAAGGTCATTGCAGCAAGGAGAGAGGCTTTTAAAAACGAAGCCAGTAGCATGACAAAAAAAAACCTCCCCTCACCGTTGGGTTTCCAAAAAGTCTGTAGCATGAGAAGACCAAAGCTTCCAGTAGCTATGACAAGCAGCAGTAGAATTCCCAAAAATCTACCTAGAAAATATTCATAACGGGGCAAAACTCTAGCTAGAATCATGATCTCTTCACCATGAGAAATGAGTAAGGGAGCTGATACCACAATCGCTAAGAGACTTAAAAACAGGGAAAATAGACCCCCATTCATTTCCTCCAAGAGACAACCTCTCTCTTGAAAAGAATAATGGAGCAAGAGCCCTCCTAGAGCTAAAAAAAAGAGAAAAAGTAATGCAAAGAGAGCCCCTACTTGTTGATGCATTAACTCCTGAAACGTCATACAAGCGAGGATCCAGAGACGTCGTAACGAGAGCAAAGCTCTGTTCATAATTTTGGAACCAGGAAGCGTGTTCCGATATCTTCTCCTGCCAGTGCCATTTCAATTTGACCTGGCTGACGTCCATCAGCAATCACCGTCTCAATACCGGCCTCCATAGCAGCTTCTACAGCCTTAAGTTTAGTAATCATACCACCACGAGAATGCTCCCCTTTCTCTGGAGTCACATGACATAAGATTTCGCGAATGTCGATCACCTTAGGAATACGCCTTAGAACAATACCTCCTTCTCGAGCCATTAGCCCATCAGAAGTAGTTAGCAAAAGCAAAAGACGTGCTTTCATCATAATTGCCACCTCGGCAGAAAGCTGATCATTGTCTCCTAAATTTAACTCTTCTGTAGCCACAGAATCATTTTCATTAATGATGGGAAGAACATTCGGAGATGCTAGTAGTTTCTTTAACGTTTCTTGGGCATTGGAGCGCCGCTGCTCGGTAAAAATATCTTCATGGGTTAAGAGCAACTGAGCAGTAGTAATTCCATAATGCACAAAGCATCTGGCATACGCAGCCATCAAGGCAGGTTGGCCCACAGCAGCACATGCCTGCTTTCCAGCGATATCTAAAGGACGCTTCTCAAGACCTAATGCATGAACACCTGCCGCAATAGCTGCACTGCTCACAAGAATACAAGGGATCCCCTGCTTGATGAGATGACTTACTTCTTTTGCAAAACGGCTTATTTGAAGATGATCAATCGCACAACCGCCAGGTTCAGCTAGAATGCCGGTGCCAAACTTAAGAACGATTGGAGAACGAGGCTGGAGGTGCAAAGGCATAGCTGGCCACTATTAAAAAAATACCCTAATGATTCAACCTAAAAACGCAGATCGAAACGAAAAACAGGATGAAAAAATGTGATCTAAAAAAATTAAACACGAGTAGAGTGTGTTAGATTTTTAATTTCTATTCACATTTTTATGTTCGAAATACAAAAAGAGGAAGCTTTCATGAAAACGCTAAGATCGACTCCTCATTAATTCCAAAAATCCTGCTTCTAGTGCTAAAGCCTCTTGCACCCCCTGTTCAAGCGAGTTCCGAAGGGACTCAACGATTTCTAGGGCACGTAATAGGGATGCTGCTTTGGAATCTATCTCGGAATTTTGTTGCTGATAAAGTTTCCTTAAGCAGGAACCAAAATAGTTAGTAACCCCTGCAATCAATAGGGACCTCGATTCCAAAGCTGCTGCTTCTGCAGTTGCCTTGAAATGCTCTTCACGAAGATCCTCCCAAGAACCATCTGTTGTTTTTCCATACTGTTTTTTTTCAATTTGAAACTCCTCTTCAGCCTCTTCTAAAGCTTCTTTTCTGGCAGTAGAGAGTAATTCTTGAAAAGCCCGTACACATTGAAAAGCAGCTGTAGCATCTTTAGGAGCATCCTCTCTAAAAAACGCATGCATGATTGTTGTTATTTTTTTTTCAAGCTCCGACTCTAATGCAACATCTCTTTCGTGCAGAGAGATCACAAGAGAGCGTGATCGAATTGTTGCAAGGATTGCCTCTGGTAAAAGAGTCACTAAAAATAAAACCGTTTTATCAGGAGGCTCCTCGAGTGTTTTTAAAAAAGCATTTGCTGCTGCAGGAACCATTCGCTCCGCATCATAAATGACAGCAACTTTATAGGAACTTTGTTGAGGCTTAAGATGGAGTTTCTCCTCAAGATGACGCATCTGTTCGGTGAGAATCTTGCGTGCTTTAGACTCTGGTTCTACTAAATGGAAATCGGGATGTTCCGAAAGATGCAAGAGACTACACCCTAAAATTCTAGAAGCAATTTCTTCACTGAGTAAACCTACCTCCTTGTGAGAGGTCCCACAAAGAAGATAAGCATGGCCGAGACGATTCTCTTCGATTGCTTTTTGAAGTAGTAGAAAAGCTTCTTGTTTAGAAAAGGCCATAAGAACGTGAAAGAATTCAAAAAAAGACTAGTGAGCTTAGTTAAGAAATAACCTGTCGTTAACAGAGCATCGTTTCTGAAGCTCGTTCACGATTTGCTCGGTGACCTGCTGAGGCGTCTGAGAAGCATCAATGACAATCCAACGATCCGGATTAGCAGCTGCTAGGTTTAAATACTCCTGTCGTACAGCTTCATAAAAAGCCTCTGGCTCCTTTTCCATGCGATCTAGTGTTATTACTTTTTTATTCCGCTCATTTAAACGAGCACGTCCAAGAGAGACCTCCTGATCAAGTAAAATAGTAATATCAGGCAGCAAACCTCCTGTTGCGATCTGATTGATCAAGACCACATGATCTCGACTCAAGGCACGAGCAGCACCCTGATAGGCGGTTGTAGAAT
>WBXG01000034.1 GCA_008932965.1 Verrucomicrobiota bacterium | reverse complement strand
GTAATAAGTTATGCTCTGGTTAATACCCTTCCTAAAATTAACTCGACTGCGATTGGAGACCAACCTCCTTTTGTTGCCTTTGGAAGTAGTAGTGGAGGAACACCTCTTTATCCAAAGCAATCTTACTCGTTTGCTATTGCGTCAGGAGGAGAAGATTTTACTAAAATAGGGAATATCGACATGCAAATAGAAGTTTACGATAAAGAGAGTTTTGTAAACGGAAATACTAATGTTAAGAGTGTGTTTGTTGTCCCTTATTCCTTGCCTAAAGTAAATGAATGGGAAAATCTTATGAAACATGCTACTTCCAAAACATTTACCATTGCAGAAACCATTAATGGGAAGCCTCTGCATTTTGAAATGCAACTTCAATATGTGGCTGCAGCATTATCATCTGATATCTGGGGACAGGAGACATTATATCCTTTATTGATTACCTGCAAAGCAGACAACGCTAACTTTTTTTATAAAGTAAGCATGAAAGGAATAGTTTTACTTAATGGTCAAATAGTAGATATGGCTCAAGAAGAGGATAAGAGTGGCTCTGCTTGTAATTTGAGTTATACACTCGATTTCGACGATCTAGCTCCCTGGAGTACGACCTTACTGACACTACCCCATTTTCAAGGAAAAGCTCTTCCTAGTGAGTTTGAGGGAAAAAGCGTGGATGAGCTCATTCACCATTCCAAGCCAGTTCAAGATAATTTAATCTCCCTTAAGCCAGATCAATATACAAAAGTTGACACTAGTCCCGAGGTTAAAACTCATCCTGAACTCGACAAACTTATTGAGGAAAAAGGAAAAGACCCATTGGCACTTGCTAACTATGTTCAAAACGAAATTGAACTTACCGATGCAGTCGGATTTAACACGACGGAAAATAGCTCCCCTTTTTCGATTAATTCCCAAGGAATCATGCGTGACGCCTTGGCAACCTACATGGAAGGTCAAGGATCGCCTATCGAGCAATGTGGGCTCTTGATTTATTTACTTCGCAAAGCTGGAGTCCCTGCTGCTTACGTTTTTCCTGAGCATGATAAAACACTCATGTTCGATGAACAGCTCAGCAAGATGCTTCACACGCAGCTTCGAGGAACAATGACATTCCTGGGACCGGTACCAGTGCCTGAACTTATTCCAGTAAACTACCCATGGGTAACAGCTTATATAGATGGAAAATGGATTCATCTTTTTCCATGGATTAAAGATACAAAAGTGATCGAAGGACGAGACCTTTGGAACTATTTTCCAAATGATTATAACACAGCAACCAAGTGGATTTTAAAATATCTCTATAACGACCCTGTCATTCGCAACCCCTGGAACACAAATGATCCTGATATTTTAAGCGAAGATAATCCAGGAACGCTTTTCCCACTTTATGCAGAAGAGCAGCTCAAAAAAAACAATCTCAATCTGGATGATGTGGGAATTAAATTTGCAAATCAATTCCATGATTACGCCAGCTGGAACGACTTTCCACGGCCTTGGCAAACCCCACTCATTACTAGTAGTAATGTTGTTTCTACATTGGATGAAAAAATGTTTGATACCATTGAAATCAAAGTTTTTAGTAATCGCAATGGCAAGGGAGCTAGTGACACTACTAATCCACTCTTACTACAAACAGGTACCATGCATTTTGCCGATCTGCACGATCGACGGCTTTTACTTTCCCATCAAATTATTCCAGGGACAGCAAACTACACGATAACACTGTCTCTAGAAGCCTACGATAGTGGCTCAGGAAACAAAGAAAGCACCTCGCATACATTCAATCAGGGTACGAACCCGGACACAGGTAGTTTGTTAACTCCTCAAAAAATCAGTGCGACTCTTACTCCAAGTGATAATTATCTTTCCTACCAAATCATCACAAAGCACCACCAACAGGTAGATCTGACAAAAATGACTTACTTCAACCAATTTCCTGGCGTTAATGAAAGCATTGCTATCACTCAAGAGCGGCCATTACAAAAAGGAGATATGGCTGCTTTGGCGCTTAACTATGGACGCGTGAGCGAAAAGATGAAGGACTTTGAATGGCAAAAATATGTTTATTATGAAAATCAACGCAAAGCAGATCCTCAATTTCCTATTGATCCCGAAATAGCCACAGGACAGATTCTCCAGCTCATGGGTAAATATTACTACGGCTACTGCAGCCAATTTCAACAAGAATTAGAAAATCTGACAAAAAATCATATTGTTACCACACGATCTGAGGGACTAGCAAAATTAAGCCCTGAACGGAATGCCAATGGTTCACCTGTCACCACTATGAACAAAGGGAAGCTCGATTTTAATTTGGTCTATCCACGAGTAGATATGTTTTTTCACAAAGATGTCAGTATTGGTAACAATAGTTTTCATAGTGAATCGGGAGCATCTCCAGCAGTAATGTTAGATTGTCAAAAGCTTCTTCTCCTAGAAGCCTCTTCTCAAGAACATCGCATTATTAATGAGTTTTTTAATCAAAAGAGTGCTATTTCCACAGTGCGACTACTCGATATTGCTCAGGGCTGGACTCCTGAAAAAGCGATTGCTACCACTCCTGGAAAAAACATTTCCTTCCTCATGCTCTATAATTGCAATGACGAAATAAATAAAAATTATCAAATATCATCCAACTTAAATACCATTACTGCTTCTCTTGCAGCTTGGGCAATTCGATACGGCCTTTTTCAAGCTATCTTAGATCTTTTTGTTCGTCCTGGCACTCAAGAAGCAGATGCAGGAAAAAAGACAAACATTGCCATCATCAACCAAACCCCTGTCACTGCTCCTGGCCAACAAGGGAAGCCTTATACAGGCATGGGGGCCTTCACTATATCACAAGATTCTATTGGAGCTCTAATTTCTGATTCCCATAGTATTGATAACGGCGGCTACGGAGGCTCTACCACTCCCATCTCCTCCTTCAATCCTGATGAGAACAATGATTTTAACAAACAACTTAATGATCTTAACAAACAACTTAATGATTGGATCTACAAAGTACAGATGGATCAGGCACTGAAGCAGATTCAGAATCAATACAAGGGTGGAGACCCTACATCGAACACAAATTCTCCTGCAACTCCACCATCAAGCACGACTCCGCCTACTCAACCAGGAAGTGGAACTAACATACCCAACCAACAGCCCTTCACTCCTCTACCTCCACCATCAAACACGACTCCGCCTACTCAACCAGGAAGTGGAACTAACATACCCAACCAACAGCCCTCCACTCCTCTACCTCCAGCGCAAATAGCTATTTTAAAAAAAGAGGTAGCAAACATAGGATTCATAGGTACTCCCTCTTACTACGGAAAACTCCTCTCCTATGTGATGGATCCGGTGAGTGTGGTAAATGGAGAATTTTATGTAAACGCACTTGATCTCCAACTCAATGGTCCTATGCCACTGGAACTACGCCGCACCTACGGATCACAGAATTTGAGCGATAATAACCTAGGTGGTGGATGGAAGTTGGGTACCTTTCCTTACCTCATGCTCTCTGCCGATGGAAATGAGACCACGCCAGCAAGCATGATCTACGCAGCTGAGATGGATGGATCGGTTATTGCTTATCACTACAATGCAGATCAAAAAAACTGGAAGCCACTAGCCTCAGACAATCCTGATTTAATCAATGCCAACGATGGCACACCTGGTCCAAGCCAAAACCTCTTCAATAACGTGATCAGCAAAACTGCTGATGGATCCTACATTCTCAAAGGATCAAATGGAAATATCAGAACCTTTGCCACAAAATCATTTCCTGTTTTAGGATCTCCCGAAATCACCCGAACCCGTCCTTACCTCGATTCATGGCGAGATAATCAAGGAAACAGCTACACATTCACTTATGGTACCAACAACAAAGCCAATGACTACGGGCAACTGAGTGCCGTCACTTCTAACAACGGAAACAATATCCATTTTCACTACGACGTGTATGCTCACATTATAGAAGCGTTTTCTAACGATGGTCGTCGGCTCCTCTACAGCTATGATAAAGAAGGCAACCTCGTCAAAGTGACATTGCCGGACAATTCGGTCATTACCTACAGATATCAAAAAGGAACTCACCTCCTTACTCAAGAAACCAATCCCAACGGCCGCATCTTACAAAACAGCTACGACGCTGAGCGACGTGTTGTCACTCAAGCTTCCACTGTAGGAGTGAGTCCAACACCAACTACAAGTGCCACCTTTACCTACAACGTTACCTATACCAACAGTGACAATACGATTAATGGCACCACCAGCGTCAAAGATGCAAGTGGTAACATAACAACCTACACGATTGCAGGTAGCCAAATTAGTAAAATTACCTACCCTGCTACTGGTAGCGGAATCAATCCAACCACTACTCAAGAGTGGATTACTCAAACCTGGTCTAAAGACGTTATCGTTCGAGTACTCAACAGCTCTACCAACAAACGTGGCCTTGTCACAAATTTCACCTACGACAACCAAGGTAACCTCACAAGTCGCGCCCTAAGCGGCAAAATTACTGGAAGTGGAAGCAACGAAATAGCCAAAACAACATTGACCTACAACGGAAACAACATAGTGACTTCTATCACTGATCCAGTTGGTAACTCAACAAGTTACAGCTATAGCGATTCAAGTCATCCTTTCAATCCCACGAGCATTGTCAAAACCTCAGACGGGAAAACCGTGAGCTCCACCATACTCAACTACGGCAATTTTGGACTTCCTACCTTGGTAAGCATTGATGGTTCTTCCACCAGCACCAGCTACGACACCCACGGGTTCCTAACCTCCATCACCAAGAGCACAGGAAGCAAGGATCCAGAAGTTAAAACGACGATCACCACCAACCGCCGTGGAGAAATCGTCTCTGAAACCGACTCGCGAGGAATCTTAAAAAAATATTCTTATGATGCTTTTGGCCGCCGCACCTTTGAAGAAACCTTCGGCACCGATAACAAGCCGGTTGACTGGCATGGCTGGTACTACAATTGGAATGGAGAACTCGAATGGGAACAAGGAGCCCGCTTCAACCCCGTCGATTACACCTACTACGACTACGATCGAGGTGGACACCTTCTTCACAAAGGCACCTGGCTTAGCGCTGCTAGTACTGATGGAAAAGGAGTCACAAGTAATGGAATAGCAGCCACAGAATATGGCTACGACCTGCTTGGCAACTGCACCTCGATCACCGACCCTAACGGTCATAAAACAACCATGACCTACGATACCCTTAGTAACATGCTTTCACGTTCCTTGGGCGACGGGGCAGCAAGCGAATCCTTCACCTATGAGCCAGGAGGCAACGTGGCCACCCACACCACCATTTTAGGTGGAAGTGAAAATTACAACTACAACGCACTAGGTCAAATCTTATCAGCCTCCCATGCCGATGGAACGACGAGTAGCTACCGCTACGACTTAGCAGGACGTCTTGTACAGGAAACCCTCCCCAATGGAACGATCTGTAAAACAACCTACCAAGGTAACAGCATCACCCGTACCTTTACCGATACCTCTGGAAAGAACCTTGGGAGTACTTCTGAGAGCCATGATGGACGAGGCAACCTCACCTCCAAAACCGATCTTGCCGGAAGCACGTGGAATTATAGCTACGATGGACTAAGTCGAGTTAAAAGCGAAGCAGGACCCCTTTCAGAAAAATCATACCTTTACAAACCAGGCTGCATAAGCTGGGTCAATGGCAAAGGAGAATGGCAAAATACCTTTTTAGATGGGATTGGAAGAGTGGTACTCACTACCTTATTTAATGCCGATGGAAGTGTGGCTTATAATGAGAGCAATCAATACTCCGGTGATCATCAAAGTGTGACCACAACCCTTGGCACTGGAAGTAACGCCATCACAACCACCACCTATACAAACTTGCAAGGGCATCCACTTTTAATCACCCACCCCAATGGAGCCTTCCAAATGAATGCCTATGACCCCAATGGAAACCTCTATTGGTCACGCGATGAGAGTGGTCTTCAACGTCACTGGATTTACAATGCGCTCAACCAGATTGAAACTGAAGTCCTTCCCTACGGCGATAGTGGAAGTAATAGCTCGGTTACCTACGAACGTAATCCTGCAGGAGAAATCCTCAAACGGACCATGCCCGAAGGGCTTATTGAAACACATTCTTACGACAAAGCAGGTCAAAAAGTAAGTGATGCCTTGGTTGGAAGCACTGGAAGCAACCCAAGCACGACCCGTAATCATACCTATGCCTATGCTCATGGACTCCTCTCCTCTATCACCGACCCACGTGGTTTTACGACTTCACTTTCCTACGATGGCTGGGGACATCCTACCTCTATCAACTCCAGTGGCTCTAAAATCCCAGAGCAAAATCAAAACACCACCTATACCTACGACCCACGGGGCCTACTTACTTCAGTAGCTCAAGGTTATACCACGACCTCCACAGGTCCCTCGACATTGGTTTCGAGGGAGTATGACCCCGAAGGTCATTTAACCAGTGAGTCGACCTCCCTTAACGGAGAGGTTATCTCCTCCTGGAGTCAAACTTGGGATACGTCAGGGAACCGCACAGAACTTAAATGGAATCATGATACAAAAGGACCAGACTATCATTTTTCCTACAATGCACTTGGACTACTCACTGGATCAGAAAGCCTCCTGGGGACTTGCTCCTATGCGTATGGGGATCATGGACTTCTTCTTACCAAGCAAACTCCCTCCGGCTCTACGGAACTTACCCGGGATGGTTTTGGAAATATCACCCGCACAAAACTCCCGGATGCATCCACTGAAAATTTATCCTGGAGATCAGATCACAAACTCACTAGCTATAGCATCGTGGGCACTCAAAATGAAACACGCAACTACGAGTATGATGATCATGGTCGATTGATTCAGGAGCCCTTCACCCTGATGGAATCTGCCAATCCAAGTGTATTTCCTATTGGAACACATACTGCTCATTATGCCTTCGACGATTTAGGAGTAAGAGTCTCCTCCTCGGTAAGTCCCACAGGACTCAACTTAGAGGGTTCTACCGGCGATGTCATTCAAGCCAAAAATAGTTTTGATCAGCCCACACGTGATACCGATTACTCTAGTGGCTGGTACTACTACCCCTGGAATATAGGCTATGACGGCCTTGGAGAAGTTACGAGTCGCTCCATAGAAAAGAGTACAACTCAGTCACTCACTTGGGATAGCTTTGGAAGGCTTGTGCGTGTAGAAAAACGTAATGAAAAGAACCAAGGCTACAATTGGACTACCATCTATGATGGCTTTGGAAGGCGCCTTCAGACTCATTACAGCGATGCCACTGGCACCCAAGAAAGCTCTACCCCACTCAAACTCACCTATTATTATGACCCCGAATATGAGTTTTTAGAACTCGGTCATGATAATTTTGGTCGCACTTGGAACCTTTTTGGCCCTGATCGGAGTGGCACCTACGGCGGAGCGCAAGGAATAGGAGGACTCGAAGCAACCCTTTTAGAAGCCTCTGGCCAAGTTCACGGAGTCGTTAATAACTTCTTTGGAGATGCGTTAGGGATCACAACTGATGTTGGCTTTTCTCCTTGGGGGAACGTTTTAGGAGGTTACGGAGCGATGCCAGGCTCCAGCGTCAATGCTGATCTGGTTCCTCAATGGCGTGGTCGTTACCTCGACTGGACTGGGTTCTACTCGTTGGGGGCTCGGTATTATGAACCTAAGAGTGGGAGGTTCTTATCCCCAGACCCCCTCGGGCATGATGCAAGCTTGAGTTTATATGATTACTGCAACGGCGATCCGGTGAATGGGCTGGATTCGGATGGAAGGTGTGTGGAGAAGGGGAGGGAACTTGGACTCCTTAGTGATATGGAGTATCAAAATGCCACGAACATCGTTCATGATATGAATAATCCAAGCTTAAGCCTGAAAAATATTTTATTCACAATTTTAGGAATGGAGCTCAGTTATGTTGATGGGGATTTAAATAATCCCGATTTTTTAAAAGATAGAAATCAAGCCCTCCAAGAGACCTCTAATCAAGACCGAATCATGAGCATTAATGGAATTTTTACAAAGGCTCTGCGTGCACAAAAAAATGCATATTCCATAGCCACTTCGTTAGGACTCGATAAACATGCTGTACTCCGTATCAATAACTATGGTAGTGGCTGGAAAGATATCCCAAGGGCCTTCTATGAACAGCTTGGCTTTATCGATCTTCGCTCCCTCTATTTTGCAGATATTGTGAATCACAATAATGGAGGAAAAGCCTTTGCCTATAGTAATGGTTCTGTGGTAGTGAACAATGCATCTCCTTACATGACACCTAGTGCAAAAGCTCATTTTGAGTATATCGGGCTTAATCCCCAGCGCTATATGGAAAAAGATGAGGTAGGTTTTAAAAGTGTCACCAATGTACGCAATCGGTTCGATCTGATTTCAATATTGTTTCCAAGTAGTCACTTTAAAAAATGGGATAGCACCTTAGAAACAGATAATTACTTTTTCGATGTTTTAGGAAATCACTCCTTCCAAAGGAACCTTCCCTTTTTAATACAGCATTAAGTGGGGGACTAGAGATCATGAAAAGATGTATTTTAAGAGTTATTGTGATCTTCCTGGGTTGTGCTCTAACCTCCTGCACGATCGATCTGAGCAAAAAAAAACCTTACCGAGAGGCCATTGGTAAGCAATTTGTTCTGCAGCAAGATTTTTATATCTACTACTTCAATGACTATGGAGAGCATTCCTATCTCTCTTCCCCATGCAAATTATGTTTGGGAACGACGCATAATCTTGGAAATTTTGCTTATGGCCTAAGTGAAATAGTCGATGATAAATATATCGGCTCTAAAAATAATCATGTCACCTTAGAGGGAGTCTTACATAAAGGAACCGTGGTGACTCTCAAAAGGGTTTTGGAGCAGAGAACATTTGAAAATACTTATTTCTATTATATCATTTCTCCAAATCAAGGTCCCTTTGCTGGTCAAGAAATCGACCCCTATGACATTACGCATATGTTCTCCAATCCTCCTTACTCCAAAACCTGGTCTGACCCTCCTATCTTTGAATCTAATGCTGCACTACCTCTCCCCTCAGATGGAATCTGGTGGAAGTAAAGAAATCGCTCCACTGGCTCTACTGAGAAGTTGCGAGCAAGTCAATGTAGATAGATACAGCTCGGCATCACAATTCGAGACTGACGCAGTATCCATCAGGTGCTCGCAAGCCGCAGCAGAATCGGTATGAAATAGGCGGGCTAACGTAGTATCCCGCTAGCTTCCCGGCTTACGTAAGGGATCGGTAGCAAGTATGAACGCTATGGCACTCAATGATCCCAACAATAGAACTCTCCCCTTTGGGGGCTACATTCCCATAATTTCGTATCCACCGTCGACGTAGAGCACTTGTCCTGTGATTCCTGCAGCACCATCACTTGCTAGGAAAACCCCCGTATGTCCGAGTTCTTCGGTGGTACAACTCCGTTTCAGGGGAGCATGGGCCTCGTAATGTTTCATCATCGAGGAGAATCCAGAGATCCCGCGTGCTGCAAGTGTCTGTACTGGTCCTGCACTGATGCAATTCACTCGAATTTTTTTAGTTCCAAGGTCATAGGCTAAATAGCGTGTGCTTGCCTCAAGAGAGGCTTTTGCTACTCCCATCACATTGTAATGTGGGACTACTTTTGCAGCTCCATAATAGGTCATAGCCACAATACTTCCTCCCTCGGTCATGAGTGGAGCTGCTTCGCGAGTCAGTCCGACAAGGGAATAAGCGCTGATGTTGTGGGCCATTAAAAAAGCCTCACGTGAAGTAGAAATAAAATCTCCTTCAAGTGCTTCCTTAGGAGCAAAGGCCACCGAGTGGAGCATGAGATCAAGCTTCGGAGTATACTCACGAACTTTGGTAAAAAACTCTGTGACTTGTGCGTCGTCAGCAACATCACAAGGAAGCAAGAAAACATCCGATCCAAATTCACTGGTGAGTTCTTCTACATTTTCTTTAAGACGATCTCCTTGGTAGTTGAATAAAAGTTTTGCTCCAGCCCGATGCCAAGCAAGTGCAATGGCCCAGGCAATGCTTCGTTTGTTAGCGACTCCAAAGACGACGCCTACTTTTCCTTCAAGTGGTTTGTAGATTGTTTCATGCATCCCGAAAGAATGGGCTAGAGGAGGTCTTTTGATCAATCAATTTATTTATCAATCAAGCCTCTCATGTAGGAAAGTAATGAGATAGATTCGGGATGGACTGATCTTGTATGATATGATCAGCCCCATCACCTTGCTAACGATAAGCCCAAGCACCATGGGCAACTGCAGCCTCATCTTCAAAGGAAAAATTGGTTCTATTTTCTTTCCCTAAAATAAAATTATTTACTACCCGCGAGGATGAAATTGTTGGTGGATTTTTTTAAGCTGGCTTCGATCGACCTCTGTGTAGATTTGAGTAGTGGCAATGCTCGCATGACCGAGCATCTCCTGAATGATTCGAAGATCTGCCCCTCCTGCCAGGAGATGGGTGGCAAAGGAGTGTCTTAGCTGATGTGGATGTATGGCTTTCTCAAGACCTGCCTGCTTCGCATATTTGGAAACAAGTTGCCAAATACGAGCTGGTGTCAGTGGATGTCCGCGCACCGAGAGAAATAATGCTGCTCCCGATTTTGGAGAGAGGAGCTTCGGGCGTGCTAAAGAGAGGTACTCTTGAACTGCAGTAATAGCTGCCTGCCCAATGGGAACAAGTCGGGTTTTGTCTCCTTTACCAGTAACACGAATAATTCCCTCTTCTAAATCGATATTTTCCAAACGTACCGTGCAAAGTTCAGAAATACGAAGTCCGCAGGCATAGAGGAGTTCAAGCAGTCCACGATCGCGTATTTCCAGAGGAGTGTGACCTTGTGGTGCTGCCAACAGTTTTTGGACACTCTCTGGATCGAGTGGATGAGGCAATGCATGAGGAAGCTTAGGAAGTGGCAATTTTTCCGCAGGATCACTTAAGAGAATCTTACGAGCAGAGAGAAAACGAAAAAAAACACGCAAGGCAACCACTTCCAATTTAAGTGAAGTGGAGGCAAGTCCACGCTCTTTTTCACCATGTAAAAAATCATGGAGATGTTGAGGTGTGATAGAACTCAATTCTGTGATGGTTGTATGTTGTGTAAGCCAAGAAAAAAACCGCTCCAAGGAGGCTCGTGTGGAGAGTTGGTAGTTCGTTGAAAGACCACGCTCCGTGGCCAAATAGAGGAGGAATGTTTCTAGGAAAGAATTCACAGGAATGGAAAAATAGCTGAGCAAAAAAAAATAGGGATGAAAGTGATAAACTCAAAATTCCCTCTATCGCTATGAAATTTTTGTTCCTAATTTTTTGTGAAGCGCTCTAAGGCCTCTTGATATTTTTGAGCTGTTTTTATAATGATCTCTTCTGGGAGTGTTGGAGCTGGTGGAAGCTTGTTCCAACTGCATGTTTCAAGGTAGTCACGTACAAATTGCTTATCAAAGCTTGGTGGATTTTTTCCAATCTCGTATTGATCTATCGGCCAGAAACGTGAGGAATCAGGAGTCATGCATTCGTCAATTAAAATAACCTGGTCCCCCAGGAGCCCAAATTCAAACTTGGTGTCAGCAATAATAATTCCCTGCTCGAGTGCGAACTTAGAGCCTGCTTCATAGAGGGCAATACTCATGGAGCGTACTTGTTCTGCAATTTCTTTTCCAAGGAGCTGTTGGCAAGCCTCCCAAGTGATTGGCTCATCATGACCTTCTTCGGCTTTGGTGCTGGGAGTAAAGTGGGGAGTGGCCAAGCGTTCAGCTTGTTGTAATCCAGCTGGAAGAGGGATTCCAGCAAGGGTTCCCTGCGATTGATATTCGTGCCAACCAGAACCTGCAAGATAACCACGCACAACACATTCGACAGGGAGGGGTGCTGTTTTTTTTACAATCATTGATCGTCCTTGGAGGAGCTCTGCATAAGGTGCTAGCGCCTCAGGATAGTTTTCTACTTCTGTCTCAATAAGATGGTTGGGCACAAAAGAAAGCTTTTGAAACCAAAATGTGGAGAGTTGATTTAAGACTACTCCCTTGCCTGGAATAGCGTTGGGTAAAATACAATCAAACGCTGAGAGGCGATCAGTGGCCACAAGAAGCAGCTCCTCCCGAAGTCCAATTGGAGCGAGATCAAAGACTTCGCGTACCTTACCACTACGTAATTTTTGAAGAGGTGGGAGTTCGCAATTGAGTAATTCCATGCGGAGTAGAATGAAGGTTTTCCTTCGATGCTCCAATAGAAAAATTCTTGCACATCAAGAGAGACTTCGATCTTCTAACACAGATGATTACAAGAATATGTGGGCTAGAGCTTACCTCTGCTCAAAAGTATCTCTGGGAGCGGACCCAAGAGGAAATGGAGGATCACTGTTATAGCGATGCTCTTTTTTTAGCTCAGTGCCTCCTTCGCTCTGCTCCCGAATTTCTGGAGGCAAGAAAGCTAACAAGGAAGATAGCCATCATGATGTATGAGGGAAAATCCTTCACAGTTTTTGAAAAAATCAAGAGGTTCCTTCGTTGTAATATTGTGAGAGGAACTGTTGTTTTGCTCATAAAAAGAAAACGTCTCGAAAAAGCGCTCCTGAGTTTAGAATATTTTTTAGCCACAGCACCCTTTGAGCAGTCTGCTAATCTTCTGATGGCATCAGTGGCCAAACGTTGGAATCCTCCGCTGCTCCCTCTGGCACTTTTTGCTCTAGAAACAGCATTGAAGATCAATCAAGAAAAAATTGAGCTTCATCTTGAAATAGCAAGAGTGGCTCTTCTCCTGGATGAAAACAAAACTCCTTGGAATCCAGAACGGGCCATCATGGCCTATCAGCAGGTGCTTTCACTCCAGCCAGATCATCTTGAAGCACGACAAGGGCTTAAAAATGCCTGTGCATTCCTTTCAATGAGGAATATTTAGAACATTACTCATAATGATGAACCTGATACACCGTCGGATCAGGAACTCCAGCCAGTAAAAAAGCCTCATGTCGTTCGACACAAGTTCCGCAACTACCACAATGGAGATTCTCTCCTTTGTAGCAAGACCAGGTGTGCTCATAATCAACTCCAAGAGCAGCACCGTACTTGACGATAGCGGCTTTATTCATCGTGATAAAAGGACGCAGCAGCTCAATGGCGCCGTCGGTTCCTTCGCGGAGTGCCTCTGCCATCGGTTTTAAAAATTCTTCCCTGCAATCTCGGTAGATCGTGTGATCTCCTGTATGAGCACCGTAGGCGACTGCTTCTGCTCCTTGGCTCTCGGCAAAGCCTGCAGCAATAGAGAGCATGATAGCATTGCGTGCTGGAACTACCGTTTGTTTCATGTTGGCAGCCTCATAATGCCCCTCAGGAATAGACCCTCCTGACTTAAGAAGATCTGACTTAAAAAAGTCATTCATAAAAGCCATGGGAATAACGGTATGAGAAACTCCAAGTTTTTTAGAGTGCCAGGAGGCCATTGGGAGCTCCTTGTGATTGTGCTTGGCTCCATAATCAAAACTCAAAGAACCAATCACCTGATGCTTGCGGTGCATCTCATAAAGTAAGGTTGTGGAATCAAGACCGCCACTGAGCAAAAGAATGATCTTCATTATTTCCTAACCCTGTTTCTTGAAAGAATTTTTATTCTGCTTTCCTATGTGAGATGCCTCCACACGGAGTCCAATTCCACCTCGGGCAGAGAAATCTCCAATCACCGTCATACTGTAGGGATCAAGCACGGTCACTAAATCATCCAGCATTCGGTTAACAATAGCCTCCGCAAAGACTCCTTGATTGCGAAAGGAGCGTAAATAAAGCTTGTACGCCTTACTCTCCACACAACGTTTGTTAGGAGTGTAGCGAAGAGTAATCGTCGCAAAATCAGGTTGCCCCGTCACTGGACACATCGAGGTAAATTCACTGGTACTAAAACAAATTTCATACTTTCTTCCCGGTGCTGGATTAGCAAAGGTTTCTAGTAAATTAATGGAAGGAATCTCTGTTGCAGGTAGTTGGGTCTTTCCTAGGAAAGTGAGGTCCTTTGTATCTGAAAAAAGGGGCTTGATGATTCGTAGGGTGGGAGATTTTTTGGAACGATTGTGAGGCATAGTCATGATTTCTCTCTGTTATTTCTTTCTTGGGTAGGCCACTAAATAAAAGCTGACTCCAAAAGTGGCTGCTCCAAAGAGCGCTGTAATGAAGAGTGCCAATCCGTAGTGAGATAAAGAAGAGCCCACTCTCCCCATCATTAAGGCCTCACGAATCGATGAGACGCAGTAGCTGACTGGATTGAGTTGACCTACCCAGTAGAGCCAGCCGCTTCCAGGAGGCATGGGAAAGAGAGCTCCCGACATCATCCAAAGTGGCATAAGAAAAATATTCATGATGGCATGAAACCCTTGAGTCGAATCCATTGGCCAGGCGACTAGAAAACCGAGTCCCGTCATGCTAAAACCAGCCAAGATCAAGGCAGGGAGAAGAAGTAGCACTTGAATTCCTCCAATATGAATTCCAGCCAAGGGGGCTAATAGGCAGAAAAATAGAGCTTGAAGCACGGCGAGTGTGGTACCTCCTAGAAATTTTCCAAGTGGGATTGCTGCTGGAGAGAGGGGAGCCACCAGTGCCCCTTGCAAAAATCCTTCCCGTCGATCTTCAATCACAGAAATCGTCGAAAAAATGGCCGTAAAGAGCATGATAAGAAGAATGATTCCAGGGAAAAAATAGACGAGGTAGGTTGGGTTTCCAGTACCACCGTTTTGAAAGGAGGGTCCAAATCCAGAACCAACAAGGAGCCAAAAAACCAGTGGGGTGGCCAGTGCTCCAATAATTCGATTGCGCTGACGTAGGAAACGAATGACGTCACGCCACCACAAGGCGCGTACTGGTGTCCAGAGGAGTTTTGTTGGTTTCATAAAATATTTTAAGATTTTTCTTTTTTGTGAAGCACACGTGGTTCGACCTCTTGCTCTGCAAAGAGTGTTCCCGTTCGAGCAATGAATACATCTTCCAAGGTAGGACGTGCAATGTGTAGCCCAGTGATCTCATTTGGAAAATCAGCAGCAATGCGGGCTGCGAGGGCATAGGCATCTGGGTGCTCCAAACGAACCTCTCCCTCGATAACGTGAGCACTAATTCCAAAATGATCATTTATTTTTTGAGCGAATGCATCGACTCCACTACGGAGAGAAAGACGGAGCACATCTCCATGCAATGCCGAGATCAATTCTTCTGGAGTTCCGAGGGCCACTAATTTTCCGGCACTGAGAATGCCAACGCGATCAGCACGTGCGGCCTCATCCATGATATGAGTTGTACAAAGAATGGTAACTTTTTTTTCCTGGCGGAGTTGTTCAAGCGCCGCCCAAAGGTCGAGTCGAGCTGCAGGGTCAAGCCCTGTGGAGGGTTCATCTAAAATTAATACCTCGGGCGAAGTGAGGAGGCATTTTGCAATTTCTGTACGGCGCTGTAACCCTCCAGAAAGATCTCCTACAAAATCGTTGAGTCTCTCTGAGAGTTGAACTGTTCCGATGGTCGCTTGAATACGATCTTCTAATTCTTTTCCTTGAAGACCATAAAGAGCCCCACTGCAGAGAAGGTTTTCTCGAACAGTGAGTTTTGGATCGAGGCTAGGAGATTGAAAGACAACACCAATGCGAGCCCTTACCTCCGCTGCAGAAGTGACAACATCATAACCTAGGATTTCAGCAGAGCCTTCATCTGGTTGAATGAATGTACTTAAGATGCGAAAGAGGGTGCTTTTTCCTCCACCGTTGGGCCCAAGGATACAAAAAATCTCTCCTTGTTTTATTTCAAGATTGAGACCATCTAACGCACGACGCTCACCATAATTTTTAACACAATGACGAACAATAATAGCAGGAGTAATCATGAAGGAAGGTCGTTTGTCCACAGGGGGACATTAATGAAAATAGATATTGATTTTTACCCGATTCAGATGTGATGCAAGTAATAGTTAATGCTTCTAATAGCTTGTTTTAGCAGAATCACTTTTAGGTAAAAAAGAATCCTAGCACAATATATTCATTTTACCATGAAGTGTTATATCCGGGTTGCCCCGTTATTTGTGAGAGTCCTGTTGGGTATTTCTTCAGGTAGCTTTAATGCGGCAATGGCATTCATCACTCGATCGGTGAGATGGTGATATAAGGCCCGGTCATCTCCATGAAAAGCGGTTAATTCGGTTTCTGTAAAAACTAGTGGTTTTCCAAGAACAACCGTAATGGGGTGAAGGTTTATTTTTTTTGCATTTTTGGGGAATGCCTCGTGTGCTCCAAAAATGCGCATCGGCAGGACCGGTGCTTTTGTTTTAGCGATAATGAATCCAAGAACCGATCGTGCTTGTTGAAGTTTTCCGTCTGGAGAACGTGTTCCCTCTGGAAACAGCAGTACTCCTTGCCCTTCTCGAAGTCGCTGGATGATATTTTTAAGCGCAGTACGATCGTTTCCATCACGATCTACGGGAATAACCTGAAAATGGGGGAGTAATTTTCGGAGCACAGGAACTGCAAATAAGGTCTTGCGGGCAAGAAAATAGATAGCTCTTTGAGAGCAGATTCCTGCAAGCGGAGGATCAAAATAGCTTTGATGATTGACTGCTAAAATGAGTGGTCCTGATTCGATCATTCTCTCAGGATGAATCACCCGATGATGAAATAAGGCATGAGCAATGATTTTAGAAAGCGTATAAAAAATGTAATAGATGAAATTCATGGTCTTGGGGCTACATCACTTGAGTTTTTTCTTGGATACACTGGAAAATATGTTCGGCAACCTCTCCGATACTCAAATGCGTTGTGTCAATCACTCTAGCACCATCAGGAATTAATAGGGGAGCCACTGCACGTGAAGAATCGCTACGATCCCGTTCTGCAATAGCATCGATTTCTCCTTCCTGATGACGTCGCCTCATTCTCTCTTCAAGCGAGGCATCTAGATAAAATTTGAAGGGGGTATCTGGAAAAACAACAGATCCAATATCACGTCCTTCCATCACCAGATTATGATCCAGAGACAGGTTCCTCAACTTGGTGAGTAAAAATTTTCTGACTTCAGGTAAAGTTGCTAAGGGTGAGACTAGCGCATTGACCCCAGGATCGAAGAGATGCTCTTTGGGATCGATGCGATTGAGCAGTGGACGCGCTTCTCCCTCGATAATAGTTGTTTGAAAATCGAGGGTTTGTAGCCAGGAAGCGATCTTGTTTTCTTGAGAGGGTTCCAGTTTTTTTTGTAATACTCCCCAAGCAAGGGCTCGGTAGTAGTAGCCAGAACTGACAAAAATAAAACCGAGTTTCTTAGCGAGGTGGCGCGCGACAGTGCTTTTTCCTGAGGCTGCAGGGCCATCGATGGTGATGACACAGCCATTACTCTGCGATAGTAGTTCGTGGTTGTTAACAGCTTTTTGGTACATGAATGCAAATGGTACTATTTCGGTGATTATTAAATCACACAATTTTTAGAGCAAAAGCCATTGACTCTATGATGAAGGAATCGGTGGATCTGATGTTAGAGTTTCTCATTTTAGAAATATTCCCAAAGTGCTTTTACTTCTTCAAACCCTGGTTCATTAAAAGGTTCATTAAATAAAATTCTAGCATGCATCAATGGTGGCGTTAGATTGCAGTGAATGACACGAAAGCCAACGTCGCAAGATGCTAGTGTTGGCCTTAGATACCTCACTCCTAAATAGTCGAGGCGATCAGTTATAATACCATTTCCCCAGCGCATTCCATCATAACGTGAGCCGCCCCGTAGCATTAATAAAGAGGTCGCATTGCACTGTTTTTCAGATACCCCCTTGTACTGTTCTACTGTCCATTGATAAACATTGCCGCTCATGTCATACGTCCCAAAGGGTCCCGGTGATCCCTTGAAAATACCGACTGGAGTTAAATCGGCGCTTGTTAGGTCATCGGGGAAATTCATAGCTGGTTTTTCATGGATGCAGTAGTTGGCATTTTTTTGAAGTGAATCTTTTTGGTTATCCTCTGGCGCAACGCTATTGCAAGGGGGAGTATCGCTTTGAGTAGCATAACTCCAGTAATGAGATGGATCTTCCTTGTGATAATAAGCAGCCTTGTAAAATTCATTTTCTGTTGGGATGAACCAGTGAGCCTGTGCCCGTTGAGTACAAGAATTCTCCTCTATCAAATAACTTCCGTCTTCGGTCGTTAAAGGACCTTCTGCACCACTCGGTTGTCTGTTTTCTAACCAGTTGCAGAATCGTGCAGCATTAAAAAAACTCACACCGGCGATAGGCAAATCCTTTCTCCCGGGCGTTACAAAATAATAATCCACTTCCTTATTCCTTTCCTGGTGGATTTCATTAATAAAATCATCTTTGAGCATTGCCTCATGATAAAGATGATGAGGATCTTTTTTTGCTACAGCATTTAGAAATGCACAATACTGCTCAGCAGTGATATCAAATTTCCCTATTTCATAAACATAAGGGACCGTTCCTTTGCCGGTTCGTGAATCTGCTTGGTTGTTGGGACGATCCACCGTGACAAGATCGATCTCTAAACAAAAGGCGCCTGGACTAAAAAGGGTAAGTGCCAGAATTAGGATGAGAATTGCTAGCCCGGATGTTTCATACTGATCGTGACGAGGAGGCCGCGAAGGCTGATGGGGTAAGGCAGGCGAGTATTTTGATGCAGGGCTGTATGTGTACATACTGCCCAAATCAAAATGGGAGTCTAACGCAGCATCCATCTGACTTCC
>WBXG01000033.1 GCA_008932965.1 Verrucomicrobiota bacterium | reverse complement strand
AATGATAATAAGCCCGTTTTGCTCTATAATGCAGGAGAGTACGAAAAAGAAATTCTTACCTGTTTGATTAATCATGACCAAATACCAATAGAAAATTTTACAGATGCTATATCGAACGCCCTTATAGCATTACAATATTATAGGGATGGTGATGAAAACGAGGGGTATAAGTATGCACTACAAGCTACGAAGTGTTATGATGATGGAGAAAAATTAATCAAAAATGATACTCTTACTATCTCATCTTTATCTCCATTTAATAAATACTCTAATTCTTTTGAATACTAACTTTATGATTATAAAGAATATTTATTAAGAAGTGATTTGAATAATTCTAATCCTTCGAGTTCTTCTGCCCCCACATCGTATCGAATATGTTCTGTTAAATAGCGAAATGCAATAGTTGGGTTAAGTTCATTAGCTGCAATTCTATGACGTAGTAATAGTCCTTCCTCTTTGGAGCGAAGTAAGATTTTTTTTAAATATTCTTTTTGTGTATTTTCTTTATTTAAGCACCACATAGCAAATACAAAAGGCAATTTTGTAAAATGAAACCATTCTCCTCCCAAATCTAATATAGAACAGTTTCTCTTTTCTCTAAAAGCTATAGCAGGATCACCAATAATCAATCTTGCTTCAACTTTATTTTGATCATTATTTTCTTCGAGATAGTCAGGGTAAAGATGATAAAACTCAGCCAAGATAATTTTTAATAGTTGATTAGAGGTATGTGAAGCAGGATCAAGTTGAACTTTCTTAATATTTTTTAAACTCCCCTCATATACTAAGATGACACTATACACATCACCTCTACATCCTATTCCAATATTGTCGACCACCTCGGCTTCAGGAAGCCTTAAAATATCGTAAATTGAGAGAAGTGCTGCATCCAGTTTTCCACTATTATAAAGATGAAATAACCCGGAGGGTACATCCCTATAAATAGGAAAAGGAAGAGTCTCCAAAAGTGGACGTGAATTTAAATAAGAAACAGCTCCAAGGTGGAAACTTTTACTAATGTTTCTTAATAGATTCATGTGACAGGTCGACTCGATGTTTTTTTAATCTGTTGATAAAATGTATTCCTTTGAGATGGCACTCGGCCCACTTCCCGAATTGCTTTTTCTAAGGTATCAACTGTTTGTTCTTTTGGAGTTTTTGATCCAGCCATATGAAAGATCCTCTCCTCCTCAATAGTCCCATGGAGATCATCGACACCGTAGTGAAGAGATTTTGCAGCAAGGGGTAATCCAAAACTAATCCAGTAGGCAGTAATATGTTCAAAATTATCAAGGAAAAGTCGAGCAATTGCCAAATTTCGAAGAGACTCCTCTTCCGATGCAGGAATAATATGTGAAAGAGCAGTTGTTTCAGGGACAAAAGCATAAGGAAGAAAAGCCGTAAAGCCATGAGTCTTATCCTGAAGATCACGAAGTAGATGGAGGTGATGAACTCGTTGCTCTGCTGTTTCGATATGTCCAAAAAGCATGGTGGCATTACTACGCATCCCCATCTCATGCCAGATTTGATGCGCCTCTAGCCACTGCTCGGCAGTTTCTTTGCCTCGGCAAATACGATCACGCACACCGGGATCAAAAATTTCAGCTCCACCTCCAGTTAAGGTATTGAGTCCTGCATCACGCAATAATTCGAGCGTTTGTCTCAGTGGTTTTTTAAAGACCCTAAATGCGAGGTGTCTCACCTCAACTGCAGTGAAGGCTTTGAGATGAATCTCCGGACTTACCCTTCTCATCTCACGCAAAAGATCCAGATACCACTCTCCTGGAAGTGAGGGGTGCAATCCCCCGACCATATGAATTTCAGTAGCTCCCTTATTCCATGATTCGCGTACTGCTGCCACTATTTCTGGAATTGCCGTTTCAAAAGCATGTGCATCACGCTTCTTAGCACCAAAGGCACAAAATTGGCAATTAAGGATGCAAATATTGGAATAATTAACGTAGCGGTTGAAAACGTAAGTTGCCACATTGGCATGCTTTCGTTCCCTAACGACATTAGCCATTGCCCCAATCCCAGCAAGATCTGGAGAATGATACAGAGTGATGGCATCCTCTCTGGAAAGACGTACTCCTGCTTCTATTTTTTTCCAAATGGATAAAAGTGAAGAATCAAGTAAAAGCATGGGGGCGTTGGTTAGAAACAAATATTATTAGATCAAATGAATAGTAGTCTCAATTGCAAAAAGAGTCTTCTACAAACTAGATGCTCGCATTTGCAATGATCTACTCTACCATCCAAAACGATGTCATTTGATCTCCAATCTAACTATGAACCTCGCGGAGATCAGGCTCAGGCCATTGAGAAGCTCACTCGCTCCATTCTTCATGGCAATGGTCACCAAACACTCCTTGGGGTTACTGGCTCTGGAAAAACATTCACAGCCGCCAACATCATTGAAAATATCAATCGTCCGACATTGATTATTTCTCACAATAAGACCCTGGCAGCACAGCTTTATTCTGAATTTAAACAATTTTTCCCTCACAATGCGGTAGAATATTTTGTGAGTTATTTTGATTACTATCAACCTGAGGCATATATTCCACGATCAGACACCTACATAGAAAAAGATAGTTCTATCAATGAAGAGATAGAGCGTTTGCGCCTCTCGACAACGAGTTCCCTGCTGACAAGAAGGGATGTCATCGTGGTAGCAAGTGTTTCTTGTATTTATGGACTAGCCTCCCCTGAAGATTTTTTACAAATGCTTCTTACCATTAAAAAAGGTACTATTATTAATCGCGAAGAGCTCCTTCGAAGAATGGTGGAGATGCTTTATGAAAGAAATGAAATAGAATTCTCACGAGGACGCTTCCGAGTCCGAGGAGAAGTGGTAGAGGTGCATCCTGCACAAGAAGAAGATAAGGCTATAAGGATTGAATTTTTCGGTGATGAAATTGAACGCATTTCACTCTTTAATCCCCTCACCGGCCGTGTCGAGGGAGAGTTAACACATTTTACTCTTTTCCCAGCGAAACAATTTGTTACTCCTCAGAACAAACTCCAACAAGCAATTATCACGATTAAAGCAGAGCTCAAGGAGAGGCTTGCCTGGTTTGAAGAAAATGGAAAATACCTCGAAGCTCAACGTCTCAAAATGAGAACCGATTATGATCTCGAAATGATGCAAGAGATGGGGTATTGCAATGGAATTGAAAATTATTCTCGGCATTTAACAGGAAGAGCAACTGGGGCACCTCCCTACACGCTCATGGACTTCTTGCCAGAAGATGCAATGATCATGATTGATGAATCTCATGCTTCTCTTCCTCAAATAAGCGGAATGTATGCTGGGGATCGAGCACGCAAAATGACCTTA
This sequence comes from Verrucomicrobiota bacterium, assembly GCA_008932965.1. Taxonomy (GTDB): domain Bacteria; phylum Verrucomicrobiota; class Verrucomicrobiia; order Chthoniobacterales; family UBA6821; genus CAIWMF01. The sequence goes on along the minus strand of WBXG01000033.1, from coordinate 15,506 downwards.
GTCGAATATGGTTTTCGCTTACCAAGTGCTTTGGATAACCGACCATTAAGTTTTTCTGAGTTTATGAAAATAGAGAAGCAAAAGCTCTATATTAGCGCCACCCCAAGTAAATTTGAAATTTGTAATAGTTTTGTTGGTAATGTTGGCCTTCTTGAAGAATCTGAAATAAGTGCTCCCAAAGCCTCACTCATCAAAGCTAACCCTTCAGAAGAAAACCTTGATGTCACAGCCGATCAAACTCCATTAATTGTCGAACAAATCATACGTCCTACCGGATTACTCGATCCACGTATTCTCATTCGTCCACTCAAAGATCAAATTGATGAAACTATTGAACTGTGTCGCACACGTATTGAACACGGGGAGCGCGTTCTTATCACGACTCTTACAAAAAGAACTGCTGAGGACCTAAGTGATTATCTCAAAGAAGTGGGACTTAAAGTCACCTATCTTCACAGTGACGTTGATACAATCGAGCGTGTAGAAATTTTACGTTCTCTGCGCGCCGGAGAATGTGACATTGTCGTTGGGATCAATTTACTTCGAGAGGGACTCGATCTTCCTGAGGTAAGCCTCGTATGTATTCTGGATGCTGACAAAGAGGGATTCTTGCGCAGTAAGACCTCTTTGATTCAGACGGCAGGACGAGCAGCGCGTCATCTTCATGGAGAAGTGGTTCTTTTTGCGGATACTATTACTGAAAGTATTCGTGCATTACTCGAGGTCACTGAATACCGCCGTGCTCGTCAACTGGAGCATAATAAGAAAAACAATATTACTCCTAGAAGCGTTGAACGCCCTATTCAAGAGAGTCTCAGGGTTGTTCTCCAAAATGATACTTCTACGATCATTGATGAAACACCTCAGGATCGTGCTGCCTTTATTCAAGAATTACAAAATGAAATGAGCGTAGCATCGAGCAAGATGGAATATGAACGAGCAGCTCTTTTACGAGATCAAATTAAGGAACTACAATCATCAAAAAACAGTTCTTCTACGCTGTTAAAATCCAAACAAAAAAAGAAGTTAAAAAGATAACATGGTGATGAAATCTCGATTTTCTCAGGATCCCTCTCTTCCCACACCTCATTACATCCACTTTGTGACAGGAAATGACGAAGCAGAGGTACGTCTTAAAGCCCAGGAAAAAGCCTTAGAGCTAGCACCTGACCCCCATGATGCTTTTGGCTTAGAAATAATTGAAATGATCAATGATACCGTTGATCAAGCAGTCCAAGCTCTAGAAAAAACCATTCAGGCGATATTGACCTTCCCGTTTTCTCCAGGAGGAAAATTAGTTTGGTTAAAAAATATCACCTGCCTTAAAGATACTCCAGCCGGACGATCTGAATCTGTTCAAGCAGCTTTAGAAGAATTATTGATAGTGCTTCAAGATGGTATCTCACCTGGAATTACTCTTTTAATAAGTGCTCCAGAGCCCGACAAAAGACGCTCTTTTTACAAGAAATTCTCCTCTCTTGCTAAGGTCCTACTCTGCGATAAGCCTGACTTTGGCTTTCATGCAACGGAGAATGATATTGTTAATTGGGTTATTCAACGCGCACAGCATCGTAATATTGAATTAGACATGGATGCTGCTCAATTGCTTGCAGCCCATATTGGAACCAACTCAGGACAAATAGAAATTGAACTAGTCAAACTCGTCACTGCTGCAGGGGCGGAAAAGCGCATTACAAAAAAACTTGTCCAATCTCTTGTTCCATTAACACGAACTGGAGGGATCTTTGACTTAAGTAATGCGATTGGCGAACGCAATTTACCCCTTGCTCTTAATACCCTTCAACAACTTTTATCTCAAGGCGAATCAGCAATGGGCCTTCTTCTCGCAGCGATCGTACCCACGGTTAGAAACCTTCTTCTCGTTAAAGATCTCATGACACGTCACCAGTTGAAAGCACCTGCCAAAGCAGCATTTTTTTCATCAACATTACAAAAACTCCCACCTCATGAAGTCATGCACCTTCCTAGAAAAAAAGATGGTACGATTAATTTTTATGGCCTGGGGTTAGCTGCAATGCAGGCCCATGCTTTTCAATCTGAGGAATTGATTCAAGGTTTTTTATTGTGTCGCGACTGCAATGCACGATTAATGCGAGGTCAGCGAGCAGAATCTCTTCACCTTACTCAACTCATTATTAAACTTGTGGCAAGCCGTGATTCATTTTTTAAATCCTAACTTTAATTTTAGGAATACGTAAATCGAGAAGAATGGAGTGAGTTATATTATCTAAAAAAAACATGAATTTTTCTTTTTAAGTGCTATTTTAATCACTTGAAAAATGAATTCCCCTAAAAGCCCCCATTCTCAAGATTCCAATACGCCAGCCCAGATATTTCACGCCGATCGTGACAAGGAGATTGTAAAGGCTGATGGGGCACCACCGGCGTTCGGGAGACCGCGGGGGAGACTGCTTTTAGGTAGCCCTGAAAGGGCGAGACGAGCGAAAGCGAGCAAGTCAACGCAGACAATAAATTCTGACAACATAATTGCTAGCACAGACTACTCAAAGAAGACTACGAGCTCACCGAAGCATCCATCTGACTTTCCGGTTTCTGCAGGTGATCAATGTAAAACATCCGGGCTAGAGGAGTACAAAAAAAACCAGAATACTGCTTTTCTTCTCTTAGCAGCCCTCTCCTCATGTCACTTGCTTACTGACCTAATACAATCTTCAGTTCCAGCCCTCTATCCACTTTTAAAAAAATCATTTCAACTGAATTTTTTTCAAATTGGATGCATTAACTTAACACTTAAATCGGTAGGATCTTTGTTTCAACCTATTGTTGGATTCTATACCGATCGATACCCAAAACCTTATGCTTTACCGCTTGGAATGGGCTTCACTCTTATCGGGCTTATTCTTTTGGCAACTGTTGGAAGTTATTATTATCTGCTCATGGCAGCTGCCTGCATCGGATTTGGAGCTGCCATTTTTCACCCTGAAGCCTCACGCATTGCTCATATGGCCTCCGGTGGAAAAAATGGTCTAGCTCAGTCACTATTTCAGGTTGGAGGAAATACAGGAACCTCTCTTGGCCCTCTTCTCATTGCTGTTTTTATTGTTCCTCATGGTCGTTTTCAGATTCTTTGGCTGAGTTTTTTTATTTTTGGAGGAATTCTTATTTTAGGGAAAATTGGAGCTTGGTTTTCTCAAAACACCCACAGGCTTGCTAGCAAAGCTACTGCTCAAGCCAGCTATAAACACATCTCATCACGACGACGGATTTTCGCTATAGTGATATTAGTCATTTTAATTTTTTCAAAATATTTTTATTTGGAAAGCATGCTCAGTTATTACACCTTTTTCTTAATAAAAAAATTTCATCTCTCGATTGCTCAATCTCAATATTTTCTCTTTCTTCTTCTTGTTTCTGTAGCAATGGGAACCCTCATAGGTGGACCTTGGGGAGATCGTATCGGTCGCAAAAAAGTCATTTGGGTCTCTATTTTAGGAGCTGCACCCTTCTCTCTTCTGCTACCATATGCCTCCCTTTTTTGGGTTGCTGTGCTCAGTGTGATCATTGGTGTGATCATTGCTTCTGCTTTTTCAGCTATTTTGGTTTATGCTCAAGAACTTATTCCAGGTAATGTGGGAATGGTTTCCGGTCTCTTCTTTGGGCTCGCTTTTGGAATGGGAGGATTAGGATCCGTTTCTCTTGGGGCTCTTGCGGATGCAACCAGCATTAGCTTTGTTTTTAAAGTTTGCTCCATGCTTCCACTCCTTGGACTTTTAACAGCTTTTTTACCAAGTACAAAAAAAGTTAACCCGGATATTTCATGCTGATCGTGACGAGGAGGCCATGAAGGCTGATGGGGTAAGGCAGGCAAGCATTTTGATGCAGGGCTGTATGTTTCATACCGCCCAAATCAAAATGAGAGTCTAACGCAGCATCCACCCTTGCTTCCCGGCTTACGCAAGTGATTGAGAATGAAATATCCCAGTTACCTTTTTCCTAATTCACTCGTTTGTCGAATGACCTTAGCAATGAGTGCTGTCCATCCAGTCTGATGGCTTGCACCAAGACCAACAGCCGTATCACCATGAAAATATTCATGAAAACAGATCTGATCATTCCAATAAGGATCTTTTTTAAAGAGATCATTATTACCATTAAATGGACGATTGCCGTTTTTATCTTTTGTAAAAATGCTCACCAATCGATGCTCCAATTCAAGTGAGATATCCCATAGATTCATCAAGCGACCACTTCTTGTTGGAAATTCGACCTTAAAACTATCTCCGTAATAGAAAGCGAATTTTTGAAGAGACTCGATAATAAGCATGTTCATGGGCATCCAAACAGGTCCACGCCAGTTAGAGTTCCCTCCAAACATCGCTGTGTTACTTTCCCCAGGATTATAGGTTATCGTAGCGCTTTCACTTCCCTCAGTAAAAGTATACGGATGATCTTTGTAATAGCGTGAAAGAGCTCTAATGCCATAAGGGGAGAGAAACTCCTCCTCATCAAAAAGACGTGTGCAAAGACGTTTCAGACGGTCTGGAGGAACTAATGAAATCATCATTCGACCATTGTTAATTTTTTTCAAATGCTCTAATTGAAACATCAGTTCAGGACGATGATGTCGGAACCAATCAAAGCGTTTTAAAAGAATTTCAAATCGTCTTACTGTAGCAGAATCAAAACTTTCTACTGAAAAAAGTGGTGTTAAACCAACTACAGAACGAACTTTAAGGTGCTCAGAAGAGCCATTAGAGCGCTTAATGACATCGTAATAAAATCCATCCTCATGGTTCCAGAGGCTATAGCCTTCATTACCTATATTATTAGTGGCAGCAGCCAAATAGACAAAATCACTTAAAAATTTGTCAGCAACATGCTCGTATTCTGGATCTTTTTTTGCCAGCTCAAGAGCAATATTGAGCATATTCAAGCAAAACATCGACATCCATGCGGTTCCATCGCTTTGCATGATTTTACTTCCATCTTCCAAATTATAACGACGATCAAAAACACTGATGTTATCCAAGCCCAAGAAACCACCTGCAAAAACATTATCACCGGTAGCATCTACTCGGTTGCTCCACCATGCATAGGTCAATAGGAGCTTATTAAAAGCTTTTCTTAAATAGGCGTCATCACCTTTGCCGGTTCGGCCTCGTTCAATCGTATAGATCCTCCATGTCGCCCAAGCATCAATGGGCGGAGTAGAATCTGAAAAGGACCACTCATAGGAGGGAGCTTGTGCATTTGGTGCTGTGTAGCGTTCTCCACGAAGTAGCATATTTTGCTTTTTTGCCATAGCAGGATCAACCACAGCTAGGGCAACAGATTGAAACATTAAATCCCAACTACAAAAATAAGGGTACTCCCATGAGTCTGGCATCGAGATAATATCATGGGCATGCAGTTCCTTCCAAAAAGCATTCCGACCTTTCCAGCGAGCCGCAGGTGGTAATGGCATTGTAGGATCACCACGCAGCCAGTCTATGACTGGATAGTAATAAAATTTTTTACACCATAGCAAACCAGCAAGAGCTCTGCGTTGAATCAAGAAGAGCTCTTCGCTAAGTCCTGGAGTGAGCATACGATAGTAGCTAAGGCATTCCTCTTCTCGCAGTTCTAATGTTTTTTTAAAGGAAGCTCCAAAATGTTCTTGAGAGGAGGTCTCCTCCAAAGTTTTTTTTGCACAGAGACGTAATTGGAGGGTCCATTCTTCTCCAGGGGCCAGCATTTTATGATAGAGAGGAGTAGCTTTAGTTCCTTTTTGATTAGGATTAATGGCCTCCTTATGATTTTTGATGAGATACTCGTGAAAAGCATCTTTCAAATAGGGGGCAACATTTTTAGTGTTAAAAACTTTTTCCTGATTTGTTTCATTATCGGTGAAAAGCACTTCTGATGGTTCTTCATCAAAAAAAAGACGGTACTCTGGAAGACCCCATGGTTGAGCTACAATGCATTTCTCATCGAGATACATCACTGGCTTTATCGCATCCTTCTCTCCCCAAGACCAAACATTACGAAACCAAAGAGTCGGTAAAATATAAAGGGGAGCTGAATCCGGACCTCGATTAATAGCTCTAATCCTAATACAGAGATCATCAAAGTGCTCTTTAGCATATTCTACAAAAATATCAAAATAACGCCCTTCATTGAAAATTCCAGTATCGACTAATTCATACTCTGGTTCCTCTCGAGAGCGTTTTTTATTTTCCTCAATCACCTGTTGATAAGGGAAAGCAGTTTGTGGATATTTATACAGACCGCTCATAAAAGAGTGTGAAGGACTATTTTCTAAATGATAAAAATAATCTTTTACATCCTCACCGTGATTTCCCTGCAAATTTGAAAGACCAAAAGGGCGCTCTTTGAGTATAGGGTCTTTTCCATTCCAAAAAACTGGAGCAAAACAAAGACGATTGTCACTATCCGAAATTCCAAGAAGGCCATCCTCTCCCCACCGATAGACACGCATAGGAGCATGATCAAAGGGAAAGTAAGACCAAGCATCTCCATTAGCAGAATAATCCTCACGAACTGTTCCCCATTGGCGATCACTCAAATAAGACCCCCAAAGCCTCCAATCAATGAGATTTTCATCTCTTTCCTGGATACGTACTGATTCTGGGTTTTTTTCCATAAACTATGATTGAACTCGTAAAAATGAGTATGATCACTCATTCCCTATCTATTAAATAGTGAGACGATGGAGCTCTGAAATTTTGGTTTCTAGCATGGTAGACGAGCAAGACGCTAAGCGTACCATGATGCAAGCTATGACAATGCAGCTGGGGACCAAAAAATAAGCCACAATAGTCCGATTACTATATGAAAAGGGTACAATATGCCTTCCACAAGCTGCAATAGATTTAGTACGAAATATCCGGGTTAAAGCATACTTGACCAAACAAGCACTCCCACCCTACATTTCCTCCCATCACCTGCGGTCCTATTTCCAAAACCTCTTTGAGGAGCTTTGCTTAATTTGAATATTTCCTACTAATCGTGACGAAGAAGCCGCAGTAGATCAGTATGAAATATCCAGGTTCGAGCAGTTTGGGTTGAGGAGCTCAATGTCATCTCTTATTCAAAAAATGTCCGTTTTCAAAGAATGAAGTACGTGAACTATCGATGAAATATCCACCAAACGGTTGCTTTACCATGAACCTCATCCTCTTTTTTTTTGTTTTCGTAGCCACCTGCACAGCAGCAGTTCCACCACCGAATGTTCAAGGTGCCTCAGTTGTTGTTATCGATGCTGATAATGGTGCACTTTTATACTCTAGAAACCCGAACGAACGAAGAACTGTAGGGAGCACTCAAAAAATCTTAACAGCGCTCATTGTTGCTGAAAATGGAAACCTTAATCGTTATGTCACGATTCTTCCCATTGATGAAAAAACAGAACCAACAATGCTCAATCTCAAACCTGGAGATAGTTATACTCGAGAAGAACTTCTTAATGCACTTCTTATTAAGAGTGAAAACGATGTAGCTCGTGTTCTTGCACGGGATCAAGCAGGCTCCATTGAGAATTTCGCCGTGATGATGAATCAAAAAGCCGAAGAACTCGGAGCTCACTCATCTCATTTTGCGAATCCCAATGGGCTTCCTGCAGATCAATATTCCACGGCCTTGGATATGGCTAAGATTGCTATGGCCGTTTATCACAATCCTAAATTAAGATCCATCATCGCTACAAAATATTATCCCTTTCACTATGCAAATGGAAACGTTGTTATGCTTAAAAACACCAACCATACAATGGACAACAATTCCTTTTGTAATGGGATGAAAACGGGCTATACAGATAAAAGTAAGCATTGCCTTATTACCAGTGGCTCTTACCAAGGCCGTGATGCCATCACAGTGATTTTAGGAACTCCTAATCGCAATCAACTTTTTAGCGATTCTGCTGATTTACTTGCATGGGCCTTAAATATCCCGGTTGTTAAAAAGGTTGTCCATTATGTCAAAAATCGGCCTCGCAGCTCACAAACTGCCACTCCTAAAAAACATCACTCCAGAAAACATCGAAAAACTCACCCCTCTTCAGGTAATGAGATGAACCCGAGTATTTCATACTAATCATCTGTGGAAATTGAGAAGTCCGATGAATGCTACGGAAGTCATTGCTAAAAAAATTTGGCTCCTTCATTAGTGGATGTATTATAAAATTCACTCCAACTTTTACATCTCTATTTTTATTTTGAAATAGGGATAATCTCATGAATCGTTCTTATCAGCTGCATCCAGTTTCACTTGGTAAAACCAATATTGACTATACCACTGCTCTTAATAAACAACAGCATGCTGCTGTCACCTCAGCTCCAGGAGCAGCACTCGTCATTGCAGGTGCCGGAAGCGGCAAGACGCGAACATTAACCTATCGAGTGAGTTGGCTTTTAGAACAAGGATATGCTGCAGAGCAAATTTTACTCCTCACCTTCACCAACAAAGCAGCACGTGAAATGTTAGAACGAGTTAATGCTCTCCTTCCTGGAAGAGCTAGTAATCTCTGGGGTGGAACCTTTCACTCCATTGGGCATCGAATTTTACGTCAGCATTCGGAAATGCTTGGTTACCCAAAAAATTTCACGATCATGGATCGTAATGATCAAGAAGATCTTCTTGAATCTGTCATTACACGTAAAGCTCTTCGAGGTGCTGACAAACGTTTTCCCAAGGCCAATGTCCTTGCAGAGATCATAAGCCTCTGCAGTAACACTGGGGAAACATTACATGCTTTATTGCTTCGACGTTATCGTTACTTCCTTGATATTGAGGAGCAGCTCGAGGATGCCATGGGTGGGTATGATGCTGCCAAAAAAGCAGCAAACACTATGGACTTTGATGATCTATTAACAAAAACAGGGGAACTCTTCCTGACTCATCCTGAGGTTGCAACCCGCTACCAGCAACAATTCCGTGCGATTTTGGTAGACGAGTACCAAGATACAAACTTTTTACAAGCAGGCCTGATTGACCTTCTTGCTTTGCAGCATAAACACCTCATGGTCGTGGGTGATGATGCGCAATCGATTTATTCGTGGCGTGGAGCTAATGTGAGTAACATATTAGAATTTCCAAAACGCTATCCCTTAGCACAACTTTTTCCTATTGAAACAAATTATAGAAGTGTTCCTCAGATTTTGGAATTGGCAAATGCCTCTATTGCATGCAACCCCAATCAATTTCCTAAAGAACTTCAAGCAGTCCGTTCTCCTTATATTACTCAACCCGCTCTTGTTCCATTAGCAACGAATAATGAACAAGCCTCATTTATTGGGCAGCGTCTTTTGGAGCTACACGAAAAAGGAATTCCTTTTTCTGAGATGGCTATTCTTTATAGAGCTCATTACCACTCCATGGAAATTCAGATGGAGTTAACACGTCGAGGAGTCCCTTTTTATATCACAAGTGGTCTTCGTTTTTTTGAGCAGGCTCATATTAAAGATGTAGCTGCGATGATGAAATTTGCCCTCAATCCAAATGATGAAGTGGCCTTCAAACGCCTTATTCAACTCTTTCCTGGAATAGGAAAAAAAACAGCAGAGTCACTTTGGAAACAGACGCTCGAAGCACTTGGAGGAGTACCTCAATTTAAAAAACTCCTCTCCTGCAAACCACCCGCTAAAGCTACTAAGCAGTGGCAACAATGTGTCCATACTCTAGTAGAGATAACGCAGGATCAAGCAACAATCATGACTCCTGCTGTCATGATTGAGACCATCCTCCATGCTTTTTATGAAGAGATCATGAAGGAAAAATTCTCAAACTATGATGTCCGGCGTGATGATCTCGAAACACTACTCAATTATTCTAAACAATTTTCCGATACAAGTGAGTTTTTAGTACAGTTAACACTTCTTGGAGAGAGTGAAGAGACAACAGAAAATCATACAGATCAGGTCTGCCTCTCAAGCATCCATCAAGCCAAGGGATTAGAATGGCGCGTCGTTTTCCTCGTCTGGCTTACGGAAGGAATGTTTCCAACAGCTCGATCCCTCGCTGAAGAAAATGCTCTCGAAGAGGAACGACGACTTTTCTATGTTGCTGTGACTCGCTGCAAGGAAGAACTCTACCTCACTTATCCAGAGCTCAGACTCAATGCTAATTATGGAGAAGCATTTCAACGCCCCTCGCGATTTCTAGCAGAATTAAAAACGCATCTTTACGAACGCTGGGATATATACAATCAACATTTCACTTAAAAAAATGGGCTTTTTTCAAACATGTTTAGGACTCCATGATCCCAAAGATAGGAGTGAACTCATCGGTATTTGGGAACGTGCAGGAGATGAATTTTCAGGCTGTCTCATTTGTGTTGAACAAGAAAAAAATGAACTTGTCGGCAAAATCATCGTATCAACACCTCAGATGTACTCAGCTGGCTGGAGTGTTGGGGATCGAAAATGGCGCTGTATTCAAGGAGACTTAGAAGGGAGATGGCAGCTCCTAGATCTAAAAAAAGAGTACGACACTCAAAAGAAGAAAGTCCTCTCTACCGATTATGAGCACTATTGGATTTCACTTAGCTCTCAAGGAAAAAAGATAAGTCTTCATCAATCAAAAATACCCTTATTTGCTGCCCAGATATGGAAAAAAGTAGGGAAAACTTTACAACAGTGAATATGATTCTCCAAATATCAGCCCCAACTCACTACCCGAGGAAGATTTCGAAATCATCGTGATATCCAGCTAGCTTCCGGGCTCCTCGTCACGATCAGTAGGAAATATGCGGGTTAACTCGGATATTTCAATTAGCAGGAGAACTTTAAGTTCCCTAGTGGAAATTTCTCTGCTAGAAATAATATTCTATCTATGACTTCCACTTTTAATTTGATAAGCCAGAGCTTACCATTATTTTATTTTCTTCCCCAAATCATTAAAACCTTTCTCAACTCAATGGCTGCTGCAGAGGAAGCTGTGAGCTTAACTCAATCAAAAGCTAGTCAAGCTGATGAGGATAAGTTTCTAGTTTCACAAACCCAAAATGGTGATTCCAAGGCTTTCGATAATCTTATTCGCAAATACCACCCTCGTCTCTATGGCCTCATCTTCCATATGACCTCAAATCATGAAGATACCAATGATCTTCTCCAGGATGTCTTTGCAAAAGCTTATAGATCTATTAATCATTTTCATGGGAAATCAGGTTTTTACACGTGGATTTATCGTATTGCTGTGAACATGACATTAAACTTTATCAAAAAACAGCGACGTCACTATTTTACGAGTATCAATGATGATAATAATCCTATTGAGAATGATCCTGAGTTTATTGACGCTGCAAAAAATAAAAACAATCTCGATCCTGTAGCATTAATGAACAATCAGGAGCTTCAAAAAAAACTGACTAAAGCCATGCTGCAACTTTCAGCTCAACATCGAGCTGTCGTTACCCTCTTTGATATTCAGGGAATCCCTCAAGCTGAAATCGCCAAAATTCTTAAAACGACCGAAGGAACTATAAGATCACGGCTTTTTTATGCTCACCGACAGTTGCAAAACTTTTTACAAGAATTTATGGTGAAATAGAATTTTAATATTGAGGAGATTTTTATATATGAACGAACAAAAAATTCATCAATTACTTCAAATTAAAAGCCACGAATGCTCCTCAGCCGAAATGTTGGAAGAATTTATTTTAGAGTTTCATCGACGACAAAAAGCTCTATCTACTACTGAATCGTTTTTAGAAAAAATCAAGGACCAGATTTCTTTTTTCTTTTCAGAACTTCCTATTCCAAGGATTGCCTATGTAGCAGCAACTGTAGTAGCCCTTTTTTGTGGAATCATCATACTTCAAACAACATCCTCTGCTCCAAACGAAAACGCTTCATCTGCAAGCCTCCTTAGTTCTGATCATTTTTCAGCCATTCACTATTACTCTACACCCATGATTGAAAAAGATGAAGAGGAGCCTGTTTCCTTTGATTGCAATGAAAGGGAGAATGATTCACTCTTTTCTCCAGCGTCCCATATACTACAAAAAAAATCTTCCTCAAAGCAATACCTCATGAGTTTATAGAAGATTGATTGAAAGAAAACTATCATGACTTTCTGGAATAAATTAATGAACAGGCAGAGTAAAGATACCTTCTGTTTAGTCTTTTTCTTTTCTTTATTGGTTGTGAGTTGTCAACCGACAAAGCCAGTTGTTAAAATTGGTCTTAATGCCGAGATCACTGGTGAGGCACCAGCAGTTGGGGCTTCATGCGTTAATGCAGCTAAGCTCTATGTCTCTGAAGTCAACCAATCTGGAGGCATTGATATTGCTGGAAAAAAAATGCCAATCGAACTTGTTATTGGCGATAATGGATCGAAAGCCGATGAATCTGTTGCTATTTCTCAACGACTCATCGCTCAAAATGAAGTCGTCGCCATGGTTGGTCCTAACGTAAGCTCATGCGCTGTTCCCTCTTCAGAAATTGCCGAGAGCATGGGATGTCTGATGATCTCCCCTTGGTCTACAAATCTTCGAACCACCCGAAATAGTGATGGTTCTTTTAAAAAAAATGTCTTTCGAGCTTGTTTTACAGAATTAGTAGAGACCCCTCTACTAGCTCAGTTTGCCTTAAATAATTTACATCTATCCAAAGCTGCCATTCTTTACGATATATCAAGTGAATCACCTAATAGTGCAGCTCATGAATTTCAAAAATCATTTCTCCAAGCAGGAGGTAAGGTGGTTGCAACAGAAACATATACAACCGGAGATCGTGATTTTAGTGCCCAATTAACAAAAATCAAGGCAGAGAACCCTGATGTTTTTTTTATTCCTGCTTATTATAACGATGTTCCACTTATTGCACAGCAAGCTAGAAGATTAGGAATCACAGCTCAATTGATAGGTTATAACTCTTGGAGCACTTCTGATCTCCTCAAACTTGATACGGGACATTGTTTAAGTAATGCTTATTTTTCAAATCATTTTTCACTCGAGTCAGGACTCCCTAAAGAAAAAAAATTTGCAGCTCAATATCAGGCCGCCTATGGACAGCCTCCAGATGATATCGCTGCATTGACCTATGACACGATGGGACTTGTCACTGAAGCGATTGCAAAGGCTGACTCTTTAAACCGGAAAGCCATCATCAATGCGATGGCTCATATTGAATTCTTTTCTGGTGTGACCGGAGATTTTTCCTTTATTAAAGAGAATCATGATCCTTTAAAAGATATTATCATTCTCACTATTAAAGATGGAAAATTCATCTATGTGAAGACCGTGAAACCGTAGTTGAGTCATGGATTATATTGCTCAACAAGTCATCAATGCATTTCAACTTGGATCTATCTATGCCTTAATCGCCTTAGGATATAGCTTGGTCTATGGAGTTTTGAGCATGATTAATTTTGCTCATGGAGATCTCTTCATGTTAGGTGCTTTTTTTTGCCTTTTGTTAGAGTCGATCGTTCCGGTTCCTTTTTGGATTGTGCTTCCCTTAACAATGATTGCAATCGGCTTCCTAGGGGCTTTGCTAGAAAGGCTTGCCTATCGCCCAATTCGAAATGCACCGCGCGTTTCTGCAATTATTACTGCTTTGGGCTGTGGGCTCATTATAGAAAATATAACACTAGCTTTTAGTCCTTATCCCAGGCATATGCCAACGCTCCTTCAGAATAGTATCACTCATTTCCATGGCATCACTATTTCCTCTCTCCAAATAGTAGTGATTGGAGTTTCGTTACTCCTTATGCTTCTTTTAGATTTCATCATTCGCTTTACATCCTTTGGCATGGCCATTCGAGCGCTTTCCAGCGATCGACTTATGGTTTCTCTTCTCGGGATTCCTGGCGATAGCATTATTTCCCTTACGTTCGCTTTAGGAGCGGCTCTTGGCGGAGCTGCTGGATTACTTTATGCTCTAGCCTATCCTGTTATTTCATCTTCCATGGGAATCCTTATTGGATGGAAAGCTTTTGTAGCTGCGGTGATTGGAGGTATTGGAAATATCCGTGGCGCGCTCTTAGGAGCCTATATTCTTGGGGCGACCGAAGTGATCAGCGTCACGATTCTTCCCTCTACCTATCGGGACCTTATTGCTTATTCCCTACTGCTTATTATTTTAGTTTTTAAACCGTATGGAATTTTAGGAGAACCTCCTATACAAAAAGTGTGAAGCTTTTGCTCTCTACGAGTTGTTTGCAATTGAAAAAGGGCTAGCCCGGATATTTCATACTGATTCTGCTGCGGCTTGCGAACACCTGATGGATACTGCGTCAGCCTCGAATTGCTCCTCGGGCAGTATGAAACATACAGCCGTCGTCGCAATCCATCACCTTCCTTGTCTGAATCAGGATTCGCGGCGCCTCGCAACGAACCAGTATGAAATATGCGGGCTAAAGAGGGCGAGTGAAGATCGTTCCCTTTACCAAATAATTCAAATATTTTTTCTGCTCCTATCTGGAATATTTTAAAGATAGGTGCCGAGTATACCTCCATGAGAGTAGATGTAACAATGGCGAACAGAGCCTCCTCGTTACGATCATTATGAAATAGGAGGGTGAAGGATTGTGATACCGAGCTGTAGGAGTCCCTAACGCCCAAGTCACCATGTGAGACCAACGCTCTAACAATGAGCTTTCCACAAGCCGTAATAGATTTATTATGGAATGTTCGGGCTAAAATCCTCACATGAATAACCACCATCATCCATCAATTTTCAAGAGAGAAGGAATTTTTTTATTCCTTCAATTTGTTTTATTAAAGTGGATGGTTCAATTTATTAGGATGCTCCCGCTGCTGGTGTGCTTTCGGCTTGGAGAAATATTGGGGCTTTTTGTTTATCTGTTGATTCCTTACTACCGGAAGCTTGCTCGAAACAATCTCTCTATTGCTTTTGGAACGACTCTTTCTGAGTCTCAACGAGCTCGATTGGCACGAGATCATTTCATGCGACTTGGAGCCAATATGCTTTCTTCGATTAAAATTCCATCCCTCTCCAAAGCAAGATTGAGTGAGGTTCTCAAGATTGAGAATAAGGCTCTATTTCATGAACTCATGGATTCTGCAGAGCCTCCCGGTGTCGTCATTGCATTGAGTCATTTTGGAAATTGGGAAATGAATGCTCAAATCGCCAACCTCCTTGAGAAACGTCGCTCCGGAGCCATCTATCAGAAACTGCGAAATAAAGCATTGGACGAGCTCATTAATGCGGATCGTTCTCAAGGAGTCACTACCTTTAATCGAAAACGAGATCTTCCAGCAGCAGCCACCTTTCTTCGAGAAGGGGGATTAGTCGGTGTCTTGATTGATCAGCATGCTGGTGACTCTGGTATTTGGATTCCTTTTTTTCATAAATTAGCCTCCACTTCCCCGCTTGCAGCAACACTTGCACAAAAGACCGGAGCTTATCTCATGCATGCTACAATCCATACAGTTGGAACTGCTCGTTGGTCTATTCGGTTCAATCCTCCCACGCCAACCAAAGATCGCACTGTTGCGGAAATTACCTATGACCTTGGCTGCCAGCTTGCTGAAAAAATCATCGACTCTCCTGCTGATTGGTTTT
>WBXG01000032.1 GCA_008932965.1 Verrucomicrobiota bacterium | reverse complement strand
CAGAACATTTTGGTAGAACCGCTCCAATAAAAAGAGGGGAGAGCTCGCTTTGCTTTTAGGAAATTGAGTTCGCCGTATTGCGGCATAAAATGCCAATAAATACCTCTGATAAATTCACGCCATCCTAAGATTTGACGAATGAATCCTTCTACAGCATTTAACGGAGCTTTTCCCTGGTAGTAGGCCTCTTGAGCTTTTTCACAAACTTCTAGTGGAAGGAGTAACCCAATATTGAGATAGGAAGAGAGTAAGGAGTGAAAAAGGTACGGTTCTCCAGCGACCATCGCATCCTGATAATCCCCGAAAAAAAGAAGCTCCTGTGCAATGAAATCATCCAACTCCAGAAGCGCTTGCTCTCGTGTGACTGCATAGTGAAAGGGATGCAAATTTCCAAAATGATGGGAGAATTTTTTTTCAACAAGCGATAAGACCTCCTGTAAAATCGGTGACTTCTGATGCTGGAGTCGTTTGGGAATGGAGTGTTGCCTCGAGAAAGTTTTTCTATTTTCTTGATCGAAGTTCCACTTGCCTCCCTCAGGCTCTCCTGAACCATCAACTAAAAGATGATATTTGCGACGCATCTCACGGTAGAAATATTCCATCCGAAGTTGCTTTTTCCCCTGAGCCCAAGAGCGAAAGTCCTCTTGCGTAGCCAGAAATCGGTCGTCCGTCAAAAACTCTATAGAAATGTGAGTAGAGAGTTTTTTTAATTCTTCAAAAACACCCCATTCACTGGGTTGAGTCATGATGATTTTTTGATAACTCCCTGCTTGGATTTCTTTAAGAATTTCATCAATGAGAATAGGGGAGCGCTTAGAATCTATGAGAGGAATAGTCACTACATGAAATCCCTTCGCCTTGAGGGCTTGGGCAAAGTGGCGCATGCAGGCTAAGTGAAAGGCAATTTTCTTTTGATGATGGGAAATGGAGGGTTCTCCCACTTCACAAAAAAAGAGCACATCCGTAGCTGGTTGAGCATCTTTAAGAGAGGAGAGGGAAAATGAGAGTTGATCTTTTAAAATAACAATAAGGTTTTTCATGAAGGTGAGAATGGTAGATTCAAAAAGGGATTCGGCAAAAGTTTAAGAAATGGAAATGGGTAGTTTTCTTTTTTTCTAGGGTACAAAAGTCCTGGGATCTTGGGGCTGATCCCCGATCGCAGTTTTAATAAGGTGTGCTAATTTGGAGCCGACCTGGGGGGTATTGGTCAGCTCTTCAAGGCTTGTCTGACGGAGGCGACGGACACTACCGAAGTTTTTCAGGATGAGTTTTTTCTTTGCCTGGCTTATTCCTGGGATCATATCAAGAGCACTCTCGGAGATGCGACGTTTGAGTAAAAGTTCATGATATCCATTGGCGATGCGATGCGCTTCATCACGAATACGCTGTAATAGACGTAAGGATCCTTTGTCTTTATGGTGTCTTATTGGGGCCTCCTCTCCAGGGCGATAGATCTCTTCAAATTCTTTTGCAAGTCCGATAATAGGAATGTCGTAGAGTCCTAATTGTTGAAGTTCACGACAGGCAACGCTGAGTTGTCCTTTGCCTCCATCGACGATAATAAGATCTGGGAGAGGAGATCGTTTGCTTTGCCCTTGATAATATCGGCGCAAACATTCTGAGTGGGATTCCTGTGATTGGGTAGTTTCAAGATCGACCCCTGCATCACTTAGGATCCTCTTGTAACGGCGACGTACTACCTCTGCCATAGCTGCAAAATCATCTTGGCCTTGGGTACTAGTAATGCGATAACGACGGTAGTTTTTGCGCTCGGGAACACCATTTTTAAATTGCACCATCGAAGCAACGCAATGTGTTTTTGAGAGATTTGAAATATCAAAACACTCCATCACCCGCGGCTCATAGGGCAGTTGTAGTAGTTGCTGAAGCTCGATGAGATCTGCCTCAGGATCGATACTGTTGGGAAGTGATTTGCGTGTGAAACGCCGGGTTGGTTTTGTGGTCTCCTCTAAATCGGTAAGAAGATTGCGCAACGAGGTCGCTTTTTCAAAGTCAAGAGCTGCTGCAGCTTTTTCCATCTCTTCTCTAATATCCTCTGTCATAGAGCGAGATTTTCCCTCCAGAAATTCACAGGCTGCTATTACTCTTTGATGATACTCCTCACGGGTCACTCTTCCAATGCATGGGGCAGAACACTTTTGAATAATATGATCCAGGCAATGCTTGAAATCTTTTTCACCAGGAATCAAAGGGTGGCAGGAGCGAATGCCAAAACTTTTAATCATAGCTCGCAAGGTAATACGCAGTGCACCCGCATTAGGAAAAGGGCCAAAATAACGTGCTCCATCCTCCTTGCGAAGCCGTACTAAATCAAAGCGGGGAAAGGGATCTATGAGCCTCACTCGGACCATAAGAAATCGTTTATCATCACGAAAACTCACATTATATTTTGGTCTCCATTCTTTAATCAGTTTCCCTTCAAAAAGAACTGCCTCTGCATCACTCTTAACCAAGTGATATTCAAAATCGTGAATGCTCTCAATGAGAGCTCGTGTCTTCAAGTCAGAGCGTGTGAGGCGTGATGGCGTAAAGTAATTGGCAAGTCGCTTGCGTAAGTCACGTGCTTTACCAACATAGATAATACGATGTAACCGATCCCTCATCACATAAACACCTGGTCGGTGCGGTACCGAACGGAGTTTCACGACAAGACTATTTTTTATCGACGACATGGAGAAAGAAATAAAGCTGCATACTGATATGTCTTAAGACGACGCACAGTCTGATTACGAAAAGGAAGAGAAGCAATTGTGATTTCGATTCTAGCATGAATAGTTCATGGCAATCACCTGCTTAGGTCGGGAAGGTTGATGGCTGCTGCGCTAGCCCGCATATTTCATACTGGTTCTTCGCGAGGCGCCACGAATCCTGACGCAGTATCCATCAGTATTTGCGGCCTCCTCGTCACGATCAGTATGAAATATCCGGGTTAAAATTCTTTACTCGTTATAGATTAACCATTACTCCTTACCCAGCTGTTACCATGATTTCCATTACCATTCCCATCTACAATGAACAAGGGGCCATCATCCCGCTCTTTACTAAAATCCGTGAAGTCATGGATTGTTTTGGAAAAGAGTATGAAGTGATTTTTGTTAATGATGGAAGTACCGACCAAAGTGGAGAGATTCTTGAGGACCTTGCCCTCCATTATCCTGTGGCCAAAGTTGTCCACTTTCGGCGTAACTTTGGTCAAACGGCAGCCATGATGGCAGGCTTTGATTATGCCTCAGGAGAGATCATTATTCCGATGGATGGGGACTACCAGAATGATCCCGAGGATATCCCCAGAATGTTGCTCAAGCTAGATGAGGGCTATGATGTCTGTTCTGGCTGGCGTCGGGATCGACAAGATAATGCACTGCAAAGAAATATTCCTAGCATGATGGCTAATAAATTGATTTCTGCGATTTCTGGAGTGCGCTTGCATGACTTTGGATGTTCACTCAAGGCTTATCGTCGTGATGTGATTGAAGGGGTGAGGCTTTACGGTGAAATGCACCGCTTCCTTCCCATCTATACCAAATGGCATGGAGCCCGCATTACAGAGTTGCCAGTCAATCATTTTGCCCGCACTACGGGCCATTCTAAGTATGGCCTTGAACGTGTACTCAAAGTTATTCTCGATTTAATGGTTGTTAAATTTCTCGATCGGCATGCCCAAAAGCCAATGTATGTCTTTGGTGCTTGTGGTCTCATTAGTTTAGCAGGGAGCTTGGGATTTGCCTGTTGGGCACTCGCTCTTTTGATTTGGATGAGAAAGCCACTTATCACCACACCACTCCCACTTATGGCTGTCTTTACATTTTTGATGGGAGTCATGAGCTTTCTCATGGGGCTCCTTGCAGAGATGATCACGCGCACCTTTTATGAGTCACAGGGTAAATCAATCTATCTTGTTAAAAGAACATGCAATGTGATTCAGCAAGCTCCTTCACAGATGAGTAGATAAATCAGGTGCAATGCAGCCAAAAAAAAACCTCATTTTAGTACTTGGGATGAAGCGAAGCGGAACAAGTGTGCTAACTAAGGGGCTTGAAACAATGGGGGTCTCCTTAGGAGACAATCTCATGCCTCCTAATGAATTTAATGAGACGGGATATTGGGAGGATTGGGATTTCCATGAATTAAATTTCCAAATGTTAAAAGCGTGTGCCAAAAATCGTGCTCGCAGGATTGTCCCACTCTCAGAGACAGAGAAAGATTTTTTGTTGAACAGTGAATATTTTTTACGTGCCTCAGAGTTATTGTTAAAAAAAATCCCTCAAGATCGACCCCTGGCTCTCAAGGTTCCAACCGCCTCACTCTTGATTCCATTTTGGAAAAAGATATGTGAGGTGCTTGAAATTCATTTAAGCATTGTCATTGCAATCAGACATCCTATCAGTGTTGCCATTTCTGTGGAGAGGAGCTTTCAAGACCTTCAAGAAAAATCATTTTGGATTTGGATCTCTTCTTTGGTGACATCACTGCAGCATACTCAAGGGTATTCCTACGTTCTTGTGGATTACGACGAGCTACTCCAAAATCCCTCACGTCAAATGGAACGCATTGCTTCCGCGCTTCATCTCAAGATCGATCCAGAGCTCCTTCAAGGATATGCTCAACATTTTATCGACCCTGCATTAAGGCATGTGATGATAGAGAAACAGCATTATTCTAATAGTGATTTATGTTTGACGCTGGCACTGCAAATGTATGAGAAGCTACTTGCCGTGGCTCAGGATCAGATATTTATTGAAGAGATCCAACACCTTATGGAGCAGTGGTCCGAAAAACTACGCTCTATTCAAGGTTTGCTTGTAATCATAGAGATGCATGAATTTACAATTGCAAGACTCGTAGACCTTCATATGGAATTAATGAATTCCAACTCCCCTTCATAAAAAGTTGTAGCCGCGCAGCTTTAGCCCGAATATTTCATCTTCATCACTTGCAGAAGCCGTAATAGATTCACCATGAAATCTCCAGGCTAGCATTCTCAATCATTCTAATCTGCTTGGCCTAAAAGATTTTTTTTTTAATACTCCTTGAATGATTCATCACCTTGCATATCGAACAGATATTTTAAAAGGCTTTTGCTATCTGCATCAGGCTTTGACATGCCTCACTGCGAATCAGGATAAAGTATACCTTATTGCCTACACTCCTCTCTCATGTGCGGTATAGCTGGTTTTATTGGCTCTGGAGATCGTGAGGTAATTGAAAAAATGACACGAGCCCTTGTGCATCGGGGTCCTGATCAAGAGGGTTTTTTTATTGAAGAAAAAAGAAGGATCTACTTAGGTCATCGACGTCTTTCGATTATAGATCTGGGTGATGGCATTCAACCAATGGCAACAGTTGATGGAGCTCTAGTGATTATTTTTAATGGTGAAATTTACAATCATAAAGAACTACGTGCAGAGCTTATTACCAAAGGATATCAATTTCAGACTGACCACTCGGATACCGAAGTCCTACTTCACGGCTACCGAGAATGGGGTGAAGGGATGCTAGACAAACTCAATGGAATGTGGGCCTTTGTAATTGAGGATCGAAGAAAGAATACTATTTTTATTGCACGAGATCGTTTTGGTAAGAAGCCACTCTACTATTTTCAGCATCAGGATCAGGAGGGTCATCTTTTTGCTTTTGCATCGGAGCTAAAAGCCTTAATGCAACATCCCAAAGCCCCTAGAAATGAGTCCACCATAGCACTCAAAAAATATTTTGCTTATGGATATATTCCCGCTCCTCATTCTTTGATTGAGGGGATTTATAAACTCCCTGGAGGCCATTTTGGAAAACTAGATCTTCAAGATAAAACATTTCAAGTTCAGCGTTATTGGGAATATCGATTAGAGCCATCCCAACCTGACCTGCCAGCTGATGGGGGAAAATTATGGTCGGAGGAACTCATGGAGCTCCTGGATCGAGCAGTAAAGCGGCGTCTTATCTCGGATGTCCCCATTGGAATTTTTTTGAGTGGGGGGATCGATTCTTCAGCAATAGCGGCTGTGGCTTCACGCTATCTTCCGGCACGAGAGCTTCAAACTTTTAGCATTGGTTTTACTGATCCTTCTTTTGATGAACTTCCTTTTGCGCAACAGATGGCCTTGCATCTCGGTTCTACTCATCACGAAGAGATTCTAGATCTTCATCGAGCTGTTCATCTTTTACCAGAACTCTTGAGTCAATTGGATGAACCAATTGCTGATAGCTCCTTGCTTCCCACATGGTTACTTTCTGGGTTTGCAAGAGACCATGTTACCGTTGCATTGGGTGGCGATGGCGGGGATGAGCTCTTTGCTGGATATGATCCATTGAAAGCACTCCATGCTGCAGAGCTCTATTCTAGAATGGTTCCAAAGGTATTGCATCCTGCACTTTCTTTTCTTGCAGCCCATCTTCCCGTATCGCACCGCAATATCAGCCTTGATTTTAAAATCAAACGAACACTGCGCGGGCTTTTCTTTCCTCAACCTCTCTGGATGCCCGTTTGGATGGGGCCTCTCAATATTCAAGAAATTGACTCTTTTTTTGGAGATAAAAATAATCCTGAGGAAATTTATAGTGAGGCAATTGAAGCCTGGGAGCGCCCTGGGGCTTCTGCTAGTTTAGTGGATCGTGCTCTTCATTTTTTTACATCTCTTTACTTGCAAGATGATATTTTAGCTAAGATTGATCGTGTTAGTATGCTTCATTCATTGGAGGTGCGATCTCCATTTTTAGATATTGAGCTTGTGAACTTTGCTCGACGACTTCCTCATACGGTAAAGTTACGAGGGGGTGTGACTAAATGGATCTTGAAAAAAGCACTCGAGCCGTTTCTTCCTAACAACATTATCTATCGAAAGAAAAAAGGCTTTGGAATGCCTATTGGAGGATGGTTTCAAAGCGGTGCTATCACTCCTAATGAGCCCGTTTCACCAATAGGAAAGAAGTTTTTTTATCACTCACTACAGGAACATCAGTGCGGCCGAAGTGACGAACGGCTTTTTCTTTGGGCTCAATATGTGTTAGCGAGAATTCAAAACTCTTAAATCTAGATTTTTCATGATGAATCATGACGCTTCAGTATGAAATATCCGGGTTAACCTTAGTATTATTCTCCGAATTATTATTCTCTAATGTTTGGACTTGTTTTTTTTCTTGCTGCCCAAAAGCCCTGCTCTGCCGTTGCAAGTTGTAGTTAAAACCTGCTACAAGCAAATGAAAATTTGCTGAGCGATTATAACCTTGTGTACTTGGATTGCTGCTCGCTTTAGCATTTTTGACTTGTCTATCATTAACACTCCCTTGAGTAGAATTGGGATTAAAAAGAGGAATGGTACCAGGATGTTGATCGGGCCTTAATGGCATTGATCCATTTTGACTTTTAGGGAGATGTTTTCTCGAAGCAAGGATGGCAGCAGCATTAGAGTTTTTATTTTGAATGCTTGTATTTGCTTTAGTGTAATTAGGACGGCTGCTTTTTTTTGCTGTAATTGCATTTCCACTTGTTTGTGTTGAGAGAGGATTCTTACCGTCGTAATTTTCCGAGAGTATAGGAGTTACAGGCCTTGTTGGACTGTTATTGCCACTAACAGATGAAGGAGCAGCCATAGGTTTTTTTTTGGTTGATTTTTATTACGGATCTGAGCGAATCATCATCATTGCTCCCTCCGATATCAATAAAAAACCACTCCAAGCTTCCCTTTTATGGAGTATTATCTTTAGTTTCAGATCATGTCGCGAATTCTAGTTCTCTGTTATGAATGTCCACCTCTTGGGGGTGGGGGAGGACGAGTAGCTATTCAAGTTGCTTCAGCTTTGGTGAAGCGAGGTCATCAAGTTCGCTTTGTCACAGCAGGAATGCCTCATTTGCCTGATAGCTCCCTCATTGATGGAGTAGAAGTGATTCGTGTTCGCTCCAGACGACGTCGAGAGGATACTTGTAGTATTTTTGAAATGATGCTTTGGATCATGAGGGTTGTGCCGGTATCTTTAAAAGAGTCATGCTGCTGGAGGCCACATGTTATTCATGTTCACTTTGCTGTTCCTACTGGAGTTGTTGCTTGGATTATTCATCAATTCACACGGATTCCGTATGTTTTAACGGCACACTTGGGAGATGTTCCTGGTGGAGTTCCGCAGCAAACCGATCATCTTTTTAAATTGATCAAACCTCTTACTGTGCCTATTTGGGCCTCTGCTGCTCATGTTACATCAGTTAGTAGTTTTGTAGCTAAGCTAGCTCAGAAAGCCTATGGAATAATGCCAACAGTCATTTTGAATGGAGTGAACCTTCCTTCTCGGCAAGTTCATTTATCTTCATCAATGACACGGCTTCTTTTCGTAGGACGTTTTAGCATCCAAAAAAATCCACTTTTTGCTATTCGAGCTCTATCCCTAATACGAGAGCTGCCATGGATATTAAATATGGTGGGAGAGGGACCACTTTTTGCTGCTGCACAAGATGAGGTGAGGTCCCTTAGCTTGGAAAATAAGATTCATTTTTCTGGCTGGTTGGCTTCAGATGAGATTCAAAAAATCATGGAGCAATCAGATGTTTTACTCATTCCTTCACTTTCAGAAGGACTTCCTATGGTCGGAGTTGAAGCTCTTGCTGAGGGACTTGCTATTCTGGGAAGTCGCATTGGAGGACTTCAAGATATTATTGATGAAGGTCAGAATGGCTGCTTTTTTGATCTGGATCAGGGTCCTTCTGGAATGGCAAATGCGATACAATCTTTAATAGAAGATCTCAGTCACCTTGATAATATGAAAAAAGTATCTCTTCGAAAAGCACAAGATTTTCAATGGAGTCGTTCTATTGATGCCTATGAGAAAATATTAGAAAGTTGTAAAAAAGTGTAACCTTAGAGATTTTTTTATGAATTCATCATCTTACTTAACATGTCCTCTTTATCCAAAAATCAGAATTTGGTGCGGTATTAGCTCGATAGGTTTTAATTTGTTTCTTCCATGGATTATTTTTTTTCTGATTACTTTTAAGGTTATATCGCCTCCTGGGGAATCGGTTGGAACTATTTTTTTAACAATTCTATTTTATTTTTGCTTTGTTTTTTTCGTGAACGGACCCTTGGATTTTATAACTGGTTTGTTGTTAGAAAAGAAATCAAGGCGTTATTCCTATTCTTATCAACAATGGATATCCCAATGGCTCGCAGGCTCCTTTGTTTTTATCATTTTGCAAACAGTTGGTGGTTGCTTCCTATACTTCATGCTTGCAAAGGCCGGCTATGGTTTTTTTATAGGTATACTTTTATTGATCGTTGCTGCGGTAGTAGTTCAACGCTGGCATTTCTTTCTCATACCCTCTTTATTAAAAAAGTCTTATTCCCTCAGTCATGAATATTTTTCTCAATTATCACAAGAGCTTTTTTCACTGGGGCTTCAAAAGATGATTGAGGAAGGGATTCTCTATTTTTATGAGAGCGAAGATGGGGTGAGTGTCAATGGGGGTAGTATTGGATGGGGTGCTCAACGGCGCTATATGATTAGTTCAGCATCGGCTGCATTACTTAACCCAAGAGAGTTAGCGCTTCTTATCTGGCGAGATGAAAAAATCATTGGATCTCAAGAAATCAGAAAACATTTTTACTGTTCTTGGATCTATTGTGTAGTGGGTCTTGTTGGAGCTGACTGTGTAGTTTTTAACATGAAACTGCCTCTTTTTTGGGGTCAGTGGTTGCTATTGCTTTCTCTCTTGAGTAGCTGGTTTTTTTTAGCACTCTTTCTCCTGCCTTCCTACTCAAGAAAAAAACATTTTCTTGCCGATGCCCAGGTGATTCGCCATGGGGTTGATAAACAAGAATATTCTGCTTTATTAAATAAATTACAAAATCTTAACAATAGTGAGTATAAGACATCAACCTACATAGAAACTATTTTTCACCCTATCCCCACATTAGATTCCCGGCTGCAACAATTAGATCGATTATGAGCTTTATACCGCGTCTGCTTTTTTGGATGAGTGCTATTTTTTGTAATAGTATTAGTCGCTCTCTCCACTGTCATGTCGGTAAACCACAATCGTGGTTTTTACCCCCCAATTGGTCTTAACCCGTATGTTTCATACTTATCTACTACGAAAGCCGGGAAGTCAGATGGATGCTGCGTTAGACTCACATTTTGATTTGGGCAGTATGTAGACATACAGCCCTGCATCAAAATGCTCGCCTGTCTTACCCCATAAGCCTTCGCGGCCTCCTCGTCACGATCAGTATGAAACATCCGTGTTAACCCGGATATTTTTAGGAGATGGTATTACCTGTTTTTCTAAAGGTTTCGAAACTGACATTAAGTAAGGGGGCGTAGCTTGATTCTTGAGGGTCGAAATGACACTTAATGGGAATTTGAGTTGAAAAATGATCCTCAAAAATAAGATTCTCTATCTTTTCTAAGGGCCATGAGTCGTGGTGCACTCTCCCTTCGTAGATTTCTCCACGTTTGAGAGTAAAGAGCCGATCTCGGTCTGTAGTCCATCTATCCAAAATCGTTTTTTTCTTTTTTTCTCCAGTAATACAAAAGGAGGTTTTAAAAGAGGCTAGCCCTGATATTTCATGCCGATCACCTGCGAAGACCGGGAAGCCAGATGGATATTGCGTTAGACTTCCATTTTGACATGGGCGGTGTGTACTCATACAGCCCTGTGTCAAAATACTCGTCTGCGTTGACTCACTCGCTCCCACTCGTCTCTCCTTTTCAGGGCTGCCCAAAGGTAGTCTCTCCCGCGGTCTTCCGGCCGCCGGCGGTAACCCATCAGTCTTCGCTAGCTCCTTGTCACGATCAGTATGAAATATCCGGGCTAGGGAGCGTCGACTCTCAAAATAGAAGTGCTCCTTTCTCACAACAGCTTTGATTTTTGCAAGTCGGTAGGGAAGGTGAAAGAAGTGATTAGCAATCCAACAACCCAGAGCACTATCAGTATCAAGAGTAAAAAAATAAACCCCAGGTTTTCCACCGACCCTGACATAAGTTCGGAGGTTAATTTCCCATAAATGTGAGAAGAAGGGTGCTGGAGGAAGATTCCAAAGTCGAATCATATCCATTTTAAAAGGAACGATTGAAAGAATAGCCATTCCATCTAGAAGATCTAATTTGAAAGGGAGGTAGGGTTGTAATAAATCTGGTGCAATTTTTGCATGAAGAAAAAAGATATGGTTCCAACGCTGTTTCATAAATTTTTAGGAGGAGTACTTGCTTTTTTGGGGTTCACAAAAACGTGAATGATTCCATGATCATAATCAGCTTGGTAATGGCTTTGAATATAGCGATAGGTGGTATTAGCCCAATTGCTAAAACGTGAATGCTCTGTTCCATTGATCGGCCAATCAGTGATGACAATGACTGCAGGTTGATAATGTTCAATTTCTGCAATTGCGTTTTCATTGAAGTTGCTAGAAGCCGTCATGTCATCGCAATAAAGATCCCGACGATAGGAGGGACGGTCGGTCATAAAATTAATTTCGGGATTATAGGGAAAACAAATGACATATTCTCCCTTTTGGGAATGTTGAAGGATGCTCTTGGAAATAGCAGTGGCTTCTTCAAATTCATGAGGGGCTAGCTTAACAGATACTCCGTTTGCTCCGAGAAACTCTTTTGTTCTCCCTTGGCTAATGGCGATTCCGCCGGTTGATTGAGACTGACACCCATTGATAAAATAAAGGGTGAGATCGAGGATCGCAAAAATTGAAAAAGCTAGGAGTAAAGGCTGTAGAAGTGGTGCTATTTTTTCTTTCACCATCCATACGAAATAAAGAGCTACTAGCAGCGTGGTTGTCATGGGGACCATGAATTCACTCAAATGAATCATGTCGGGACGCCAGAAAAAATATTGCGGAAAAAGGGTGAGGGAGCACCCCAGCATCAGTGAGAAAATCCATGCTCCATGACTCAAGTTACATTCTTTTTTTCTTCTACTAAGGAATAAAAAAAGAGCAGTCAAAAGCAGAAGAAGCCCTATACAAATAATTGGGAGATAGATATTCAGTGTGGTAATGCGTTCTCGAATAGTTGCTGAATCTAACGTAGGACGCAGAAGGTTGCTTTGTGTTATAGATGCATTATTTGCAGGAGCACTCGATGTAGAGACATAGGCTGCCAGGTGGTGAGAAGATCCTGGATCTTCAAAAATCGTTTTGAGGAGATGGGTTCCTTGACTGACGATCATCCGTGGCCATTGCACATATTGGGTGACAAAAGGAATCACAAAGCCTTTTTTCTCTGCATGAAAATATATTGGAAGATGCAGTAGTAAAAATCCGGTGATGCCTAATGAAAGAGCTGCAAGAGAGAGCCAACAACGTTTTGGAAATGAAAACTTTTTTGATTGTTCATTTCTAATCCATGGATACATCAGAACAGATCCTAAAAATATGAGACTCAAAAAAAATCCAAGATCGATTCGAATTAAAAAAGTCACCCCTAAAGCGCCTCCTGTGGCGGCCATCCATAAGAGATGCGTTTTGAGATTGCGGCAGGGAAGAAGAAATATTTTTAAAAATAGGAACATATTCAGTAGGACTGTAAAAGCCATGTAATTTCTGAATAGTTGACCTGGAAGAAGAAGCGCTAAGATACCAGCTAGCAAGGCAAGCCAGCTTTGATGGGTCGTCTTTTTAACAATAAAAAAACTAAGCAATCCTGTTATTGTGGAGATCGTAAAAAAATAGATCCTCAGGGCCGTGTAGCTAGGGCCCACCATTTTAAAAAGCCAGACAATAGGATAAAACCAAAGCAGGTTGTAGTTAAGGGCAATATCAATGATAGGGATTTTCCCCGAGAGTAAGCGTAATGCTGTAACTCCTTCGACACCTCCTTCTCCTGATGGATAGAGGCTACAGCAGTAATAAGAGCCGTAGTAAAAAAAAGCAAAAATAATTAGAACAAGCGGGAAACAGTTGTAAAAAAACGTACATTTTAAGTACTTATGCTCTTGTGCACATCGAGTTAGGGCCGGTGAATTCATTAAAAAGTATAAGTTAATTATGTTAAAAAATCTATTTAGCAGAGAGTAGCATAATATTTTTTAAAAACCATATGTTAACCTGCATATTTCATACTGATCTACTACGGAAGCCGGGAAGCCAGATGGATGCTGCGCCCAAGCTCGAAGTCTTCCTCGGGCAGTAGGGACTCATACAGCCGTTGTCAGACTTCATCACTTGCCTTGCCCCATCAGCCTTCGCGGCTTCCTCGTCACGATCAGTATAAAATATCCGTGTTAGCTCACCGTTTTCTATGCGCTCTTCTAGAGTTTACTCAATTGAAATGAGGCTTGCCGTCTAAAAAAATATCAATGTTCTTTTTCTTGGGTTTGGAAGGCTCCCGAAGAACAGGCTTTTTTTTCAAAGGAGGCAAAGAGGCATTGATAAAGGCCTCTTCACATGAGCGTTCATATTCTGTTTTTGGATTAACAAGCCTGTTTTGAGGAATAGAGAAGCATGAAGGAATGTTCATGATGAGCTTTATTGAAGAACTAATCATTCATCTTCAAATATCATTAGGCAGATAACAATGTGATTTTTGTGCAAGCCCGGATATTTCATTTTAATTTTATTATATTTAGTTCGGCCTCACCATCCTTCGTCCGGTCTGAGTGAATAAGCCTTGTACGTCGGTTCATGATACTTTAGTTTAAGTGACCCAAGTTAGGAAATACATCACTTCCTTGCTTGAAGATCTCCCTCCAGATTCCTTGATGACCTTCCTAAAGACTTTTTTTTTAATCCTCAGTTTATTAGTAGTGATTAGTTACGGTGTATCAGAAGTTGTACCCGACCCTAAAACAAACTCACAGGATTCTGCGTCACTCACCATTGCTTTTGTTCCAGTTGGAGATGTTGGAAATAGTTCTGATGCTATCACTCATCTTGGAGCTGTTGCTCTTGAGTACCAAATCGGCAAATACGAAATTACTGTTGCAGAATGGTCTTTTTTTCTTAATGCCGTCGCTACAAAAGAGGATCCTCATGGTCTTTATGATGAAAGAATGAGTCTGGATTCTATGGCTCCCTCCATCGAGCGTTCGCTCCGTGATGATGGGACCTATCATTACACTCCGATTCCTGGGAAGGAATGTTACCCGATAACATATGTAGGCTACTTCAACGCATTACGATTTTGTAATTGGTTGCAGAATGGTCAACCCAATCAATTGCAGGGCGATGACCTCATCAAAGCAAGTACGGAGCATGGTTCTTATGCTATTACTCGATCACCCAATGGAGAGGAGCAAGCTGAATGGAGTAATAACGCCCTCTACTTTTTACCCAGTGAGGATCAATGGATAAAAGCAGCTTACTACGCTGGAGGGGGGCTTTACAATAAGTATTGGCTCTATCCCACACAACATGATCTTCCTCCCAATAGCGGAGATCCTACAAATATGATTGTGGAGACAGGATCATGTTATTCCAACATTGCAACACTCCCTCTCATGAACCCTGGGCCCCAGCCTGTTAACTTTTATGAGGAATCTCAAGGATCGTATGGGACCTGTGATATGGGAGGTAATGTTGCCGAATGGATCACGAGGAGTGATCCAGCTCATCCCAACACTCTGTCTCCTTTGACTCGTGGGGGATCTTGGGCCTCTCCATTTCCTGAAGACTCCAAACGCACTGATCCTGGAAGAATCTTGGATGCATCGGAGGCAGCGCTTGGGAATAAATGCATTGGCTTTCGTATTGCAACACTCGGAAATAATTTTTCAAAAAAAAACAGATCCTCTATGCAACCTTCTATCAAAACAACCGATACGTTTGAAAAAATAGAGAATCATGACTTAAAGATCATTGCTGACATCATTCAGTGGGGTTTGTTTTTTGTAGATATTACCATGCTGGTATCAATGCTTGGAGGTCTGCTCTGCTCGATGACTCTTTTGCTATTAGGTCCAGAGCTTTTTGCGAGCGTACTTCTAAAGGTTCCTCTATTTGCACTTTTGTTTTCAATAGGGGAGATTTCTTTTTCTGTGATGCTACTACTCACCCTCTGCTCTTTTCTCATGGATTGGATAACTCATAGTGGTTACGCTTTCGATATTGTTTTCTCGTTGTTAGATGTCTTAAAATTACTAATTTAATTTCCTCTCATCTCAAATGAAAACCTCGCTCACTCTCTTGCTCACTTCCTTCTCTGCTGAGGCTGATGCGATTGCTGTAATTCGCTCTTTAGTTGAGGAACATTGGGTGGCGTGTGGTACTATTCTTCCTAAAGCCACCTCAATCTATTGTTGGCAAGGAAAGCTCAACGAAGTCCAGGAATGCATGGTTCTACTGAAAACCTCTCATCATCTTATTGAAGCATGCATGAAAAGATTAAAAGAACTTCATCCGTACTCCGTGCCAGAGATAATGTCGATCGAACCAACCTCCGTTGATTCTAATTATGCACAATGGGTCAAGGATGTGCTTTGTGCTACAATGCTCCCATAGAAAAGATCTTTTCATCTTCTTCTCTCCCAAATCTAGATTCATTCTTCATGTCTGCTGAAACTATTTCCTACAATTTAAAATCGGAACCACTTGATAGCCCCTTTGATGTTTCCTTAAGGCCTCCTCTTTTTGGAGAATTTTGTGGTCAGGCTCGGGCGGTTGAGCGTTTGCAACTACTAGTAGAGGCCTCCTCTCAAAGAGGAGATACCTTACAACACATTTTACTTAGTGGCCCACCAGGTCTTGGTAAAACAACATTAGCCTATATTCTTGGAAACGCGATGGGAGCAGAGGTGAAAACCACGAGTGGTCCCGCCATTGAAAAAGCGGGAGATCTTGCAGGTCTGCTAACCACCATGCCTCGAGGTGGTATTTTGTTTATTGATGAGATCCATCGTCTTCAACCCGTTATTGAAGAATATCTCTATCCTGCCATGGAGGACTTTTGTGTCGATATCATGATTGATCAGGGTCCCAATGCTCGAAGTGTTCGTCTTAATCTAGCCCGTTTTACGCTCATTGGAGCCACTACACGTGCAGGAATGATTAGCTCGCCGTTGCGATCCCGTTTTGGAATGAATTGTCGTCTGGATTACTACGAAGCCTCAGAATTAAAAACAATAGTGATGCGCACAGCACGCTTGCTTAACGTTAAGATTGATGATGCAGGAGGGCTTGAAATTGCACGTCGTTCACGTGGTACTCCTCGTATTGCTAATAATTTATTGCGTTGGGTGCGTGACTTTACTCAAGTTCGTACCAATGGAGTCATTAATCAAGAATCTGCTTCCCAAGCACTCACCATGCTTGATATCGACGAGGAAGGATTTGATGAAATGGATAAGCGTATTCTTGAAGCCATTGTTCATAAATTCGCTGGAGGACCTGTGGGTCTCCATTCCCTTGCCGTAGCTGTGGGAGAAGAGGCTGGAACTCTTGAGGAGGTTCATGAGCCCTACTTGATCATGCAGGGCTATCTTCAACGTACCCCACAAGGCCGTATTGCAACTCCAAAGGTTTATGCCAAATTGGGATTGCCAATGCCTAGGAAGTAATGGGTAACAAGATAAGTAATGAGTAAACGGTAAAGCCTGTAGAGCGGTGGTTAACGAGCTACTCTTGCTTTATGCCCTCCCTTTTTGAGCTACTGTTTTGAATGTGATGTTTCGAAGTATTTCCAAAATCTAATTTATTTTTGATCTTAAAAAATTCGTTGCCCTTTGCTCATTACTCATTACTCATTACTCAATATGAATCACCTTGTAAACTCCTCCTCTCCCTACTTGCAGGAGCACGCTTCCAATCCCGTGGAGTGGTATCCTTGGGGTGATGAAGCCTTCTCTCGTGCACGCACGGAGCAGAAGCCGATTTTTTTATCGATTGGTTATTCAACCTGTCACTGGTGCCATGTGATGGCCCATGAATCTTTCGAAAATCATGAGATTGCAGCCCTTCTCAATGCCCATTTTATTTCTGTCAAAGTCGACCGTGAGGAGCGTCCCGATGTGGATCGTCTCTACATGAGCTACATACAAGCCTTCACAGGTGGGGGAGGTTGGCCGATGAGTGTGTGGTTAACTCCAGAACTTAAACCCTTTTTTGGAGGGACCTATTTTCCTCCTCACGATATCTCTGGTCGTATTGGATTTCCCTCAGTGCTTCGGCAGCTTGCACAATTATGGAAAGAAAATCGAAATCAGCTCGAAGAAGAGGCTCTCCGTACTATGGAATTGTTAGAACAGTCCGTGAAAAAAAAATCAGCACTCTTTTCTAAGAAGAAAGAAATGCCACTAGAGAGTGCCTGCAAACAATTTTCAAAAAGTTTTGATAAAGTCTGGGGTGGCTTTGGTATGGTACCTAAGTTTCCAAGACCTTCAGTACTCTTTTTTTTATTTCGCTATGCCCATCATCATCAGAATGAGCAAGGAGAGGATGCTCGCAAAATGGCATTGTTTACACTTCGTAAGATGGCTGCTGGTGGTCTCCATGACCAGTTAGGGGGAGGCTTTCATCGCTACTCGGTTGATCGCCTCTGGCAGGTGCCTCATTTCGAAAAAATGCTCTACGATCAGGCACAGCTTACCATGGCTTATCTTGAAGCCTATCAAATCCTCTCTTCAACGTCTCATGAAACAGCAAATAACTGTATTGCCCCGACGATCGTTCCATCGACTCCCTCTTCTCTATCTAATTTAAAACATTGGAAGAGTGAGTTAACCCAGGTGCTTCATACTGATCACCTAGGGAAGTCGGTAAGCCAGATGGATGCTGAGTTAAGCTTGAAGTCCTCCTCAGGCAGTGTGTACGCACAGAGCCGTCGTCAGCCTTCATCGCCTGCCTTACCTAATCAGCCTTTGCAGCTTCCTCCTCAGGATCAGTATGAAATATCCCGGTTAAGTTTTAGTGCTCACGAGTATGGTGAGGTCGTTCACTCTATTTTATCTTATGTGGAACGTGACATGACGTCGCTCGAGGGGGGATTTTTCTGTGCTGAGGATGCTGATAGCCTCAATACAATGGGTATCAAAAGTGAGGGAGCTTTTTATGTTTGGTCCATGAAGGAAATAGAGACACTTCTTAGCTCGGAAGAGTTTTCTCTCATGAAGCAGTATTATCAATTACGCGAGGAGGGGAATGTTCCTCATGAGTTGGATCCTCATGGAGAGCTTCATGGTAAAAATATTTTGATGTTTGGAGAATATAATAACCAAAGTGATTGCAACAAAGAGACACTTGCCTCTGCTAAAAAAAAACTTTTTCAAGCCAGAGAAAAACGACCTCGTCCTCAACGGGATGATAAAATATTAACAGCTTGGAATGGGTTGATGATCTCGGCCTACGCACGTGCTGGAGCGGCATTTGCCTCTCAAGCATATACGGATCAGGCTGTGCGTGCGGCTCTTTTTATTCGCAAACATCTCTATAATAACTCCTCTCAAGAACTGCGCCACAGCTGGTGTCACGGGCAAGTGATAGAACAAGGTTTTGCTGAGGATTATGCCTTTTTAATTCAAGGATTGCTTGATTTGTACGAAGCCACTTTTGATGTGGTTTGGTTACAGTGGGCTAAAATATTACAAAAGAAAATGGATGCACTTTTCTGGGATGCTGAGCACGGAGGCTATTTTAGTAGCGCAAAAGGTGATCCTCACGTGCTCCTGCGCCTTAAGGAGGAGTATGATGGTGCGGAACCTTCAGCCAATTCTGTAGCAGCACTCAATCATCTTCGTTTTTCTAGAATGCTCAATGATCCTATTGCAGAAAAGAGCGCGCTAGCAATTTTTCATCTTTCAGCTTCCATCCTAGAAACAATGCCTACAGCTCTACCTCAACTACTCGTGGCACTCTGGTATTCACTCACTCCTTTACGCCAGATGGTGATTGCAGGGCAGCTTTCATGGCCAAGCACATTATTTCTACTTGCTCAAGCACGCAAAGGTTTTCATCCAGAACAAATTGTCATGTTGGCAGAAGGGGATGTCGGTCAAGAATGGCTAGCAGCACGCAAGGTGGAACTCAGTGGGATGAAACTTAAAGAGGGAAAAGCAGTCCTCTATCGCTGTGAAAATTTTTGCTGTGAGCAAGTAACTCTATAATCCTTAACCCGAATATTATTATTTATGTTTTCCACACTTTCTCAACAACTTCAAAAAACCTTTAAGAATCTTCGCGGTCATGGACGTGTTACGGAGGAGAATATCAATGACGCACTGCGTGAAGTGCGCCTCGCTTTATTAGATGCTGATGTTCATTTTCAAGTTGCTAAAGACTTTATCGCTCAAGTCAAACAGAAGGCACTTGGTCAAGAGGTCCTCCAAAGTATTAGCCCTGGCCAGCAAATCGTTAAAATATTTCATGATGAATTAACATCGTT
>WBXG01000031.1 GCA_008932965.1 Verrucomicrobiota bacterium | reverse complement strand
TGAATAACGAAGGAGCAACGATTTTAGAGTGAACATTGATTTAGTATTATTTCCCAGTGATCATTAAAAGAGTGGGAGTTATCACATGCGTCGTTTTTTTGAAAGTTTAGAACAAGCTGCAATAGACATCATCTTGGAACGCCGTGGTGGTAAGCGAGCAAGACTCTTGCGTCGTATTCTGCTCCTTCTCTCTTATCTCTATAGAAGAGTTGTTGATGTTCGCT
Organism: Verrucomicrobiota bacterium; assembly: GCA_008932965.1. Classification (GTDB taxonomy): domain Bacteria; phylum Verrucomicrobiota; class Verrucomicrobiia; order Chthoniobacterales; family UBA6821; genus CAIWMF01. The sequence continues at coordinate 20,640 of WBXG01000031.1, read as the reverse complement.
TAGCCCTCTATCGATCATGCACCTTAAGACAGCATCTCATTGGATGCCCTGTGATTAGCATTGGAAATCTCACTATGGGAGGAACTGGAAAAACTCCCATTGTAGAAAAATTAGCACGAGAATTAACAGAGCACGGGCGTCGAGTGGCCATTTTAAGCCGGGGCTACAAAAGTGTTCCCAAGCCTTTTTTGCAACTCTTGTTTTCTGTTACTAGGAAGCATCAAGATTTCTTTGCTCCTCGTATTGTCTCTGAGGGAGGCGCTTTGCTACTTGATTCCCGTACTGCCGGTGATGAACCCTTTATGCTCGCCAAGAATCTTAAAAAAGTAACGGTACTTGTCGATCGTGATCGCGTTAAGAGTGGACTCTATGCGATTAAGCATTTGGGATGCGATCTTCTGCTCTTAGATGATGGCTTGCAGTACCTGAAGTTAAGACATCGTTTTGATGTTGTCCTCATTGATAGAGAAGCCCCCTTCGGAAATGAGTTTCTCATTCCCCGAGGAACCCTCCGAGAGCCACCGGAAAATCTCAGACGTGCTACTCATATTATCATTACAAAATGTAATGGAAGTGATCTCACTTCATTACACGAACGCATTAGAAGATTGAATCGTACGGCAGAGATTATTGAATGCTCCCACCGTGCTGTAGAGCTTTGTAATATCGTTACAGGAGAGACGCTTCCTCTGAGTCATCTTCAAGATCTCAAGATTGGAGTGCTTGCTGGAATTGCCTCCCCAGAAAGTTTTGAACAGGGACTGCGCAATCTAGGAGCTCATCTTCTGCTGACTCAAAGTTATGCTGATCATCATCGCTATTCTAGAAAGGAAATTAATCGTTTTGTCCAACGTTGCATACGGCGCAATGCATCAATGATCCTCACTACTGAAAAAGATGCAGTCCGTATTCCACGCCTTACAGAACTTGGAATCCCCATTTATTACCTCAGAATTGAAATTCAAATTTTAAAAGGAGAAGATCTCTGGAACCGCATGGTAGAACGTTTTGCAGCAACAACTTCATCCCTCTAATAGAACATCAAGAGTGATGTAAGGGCTGCTATCCATCACCATTCGATTCACACACCATAGAAAAGTTGCTCTACTCTTGTGCAATAAAAACTCCAATGTTAGTCTCTCTTCCTTATGAAATATCGAGCATTGTCTAGATCTACTTTGCCAATCAGCGAAATTGGTTTTGGCCTTTGGACACTTTCTACAGGATGGTGGGGAAATTATACTGATGAAGAAGCGGTTAGATTAATGCGTCTTGGTTTTGATTTAGGCATCACCCTGTATGATGCAGCTGACACTTATGGAAATGGCAAAAGTGAGGAGCTCATTGCTCAAGCATTCACTACTCCTCAAGAGCGTGATCGTATAGTTATTGCAACAAAGGTGGGATATGACTTTATCAACCATGGCGATGCACGGCGAGGACAGCGAGAAATCCCACAAGATTTCTCTCCACTGGCAATCCGAGCAGCTACAGAAGCAGCTCTCAAACGTCTTAAAACCGATCGTATTGATGTGCTCCAACTACACAATATTCGTCTTGATCAGGTAATGCAGGATGATCTATGGGAGCTATTAGAGAACCTAAAAATAGAAGGAAAAATCATGCATCATGGAGTTGCTCTAGGACCAGCAATTGGTTGGCTTGGAGAGGGAGCTGCTGCAATCGAAAAACGGAATCCTGATGTTGTTCAGCATATTTATAATCTCCTAGAACAACATCCTGGAAAAACACTCCATCGTGTAGCAGAAGCAACTGAATCTAACACTCGTTTTTTCATTCGAGTCCCCCACTCCTCCGGGATGCTTGAAGGCAAGTATACAGCAGAGACTATTTTTCCTCCCAACGACCACCGCAATCATCGCCCTCGCAGCTGGCTTCTCAATGGGGTCAAGAAAGTAGAACAACTTCGTTTTTTAGAAACAGGTGATCGTACTATGGGTCAGGCAGCCATGCAATGGCTCTTGAGTGATCCACGCGTAGCAACGGTTCTTCCTAATATTTATGATGAGCAACAGCTTCGTGAGTTTGCAACAACCTCAACAACACCTCCACTTCATGAGGAGGAAATGATCCGTATTGATGATTTAGTCTCCCATCATTTTGGAATCGAACAAGAAGAGGGAAAATTCAAAGGTTTGATGGAACTACCAGTTTCACTGCGCTCGAGAGTAGAAGCGAGAATCTAATTGCTTTGAAATTACAAAAAACAACCTTCTGTTTTTTAGGAAATAGTTTCCTTCTTATCCCTTCACGTTACCTTAGGATAGAATTCGGTCTTCGGCCTTGCTCATTCTAAAAATTCCTACGCCCTTTCATATAATTTCTAAGTAGTATCCCAAAAAAACCACCACCTTACAGCGACGCTAGTGTATGCTCTTACCTTCTAAAATTCCACAAGCTAGCTCCTGCAAGGCAAAAGTTCTGATATTTGATTTTGATGGAACCGTCGCCGACACACGTACTATTGCATTACGAATCTTAAACGAACTGTCGCAAGAATTTCACTTTCGATCTCTTCCCGAGGAGGAGATTCATGAGGCCCGAAATATGACCGTACAAAAGCTCATCAGTTTTTTGGGGGTGAGTCGGTGGCGTGTTCCTATGATTGCCCGTCGTGGTTTAGCAAAGTTTCAAGAACGTATTTCCGAGGTGAAACCTATTGCTGAGATGCCTGAAATACTCGCCGAGCTAAAATCACGGGGATTTCAACTGGGCATTTTAACTTCTAATTCAGAATTTAGTGTCACTGCATTTTTAAAACAGCACCATATCGACTGCTTTGAATTTATTTCGACTTCCTCTAAGCTTCTTGGAAAAAGTCGAGAGATACGAAAGCTGATGAAAGAGCATCAATGGAATGCAGATGAAATCATCTACATTGGGGATGAAACTCGTGATATCGAGGCTACTAAATCTGTTCCCATTCGTATAGCAGCTGTTACCTGGGGGTACAATTCAGCTTCTATCCTGGCTACAATGGATCCCGATTTTATTTTTGATCAACCTAAACAACTACTGACTTTGCAACCCAATCATTGATGAGTGCTTCTGTGATTCGTATTAGGCTTGACCAACTCCTTCATGAGAAAGGATTTTTTGAATCTCGTGAAAAAGCACAACGCTCTATTCTTGCAGGACAAGTCTTTGTTGATGGAAAACCTATTACTAAAGTTGGAACAAAAATTCCTATAACTAGTCTCCTTACCCTAAGCCAACGAGAGCGCTATGTGAGTCGTGGTGGTCATAAGCTAGAGGGAGCATTAAAGGGTTTTTCTATTAATCCTGAGGGACTCAACTGCTTGGATTTAGGCTCCTCTACAGGTGGGTTCACAGATTGTTTGCTACAACATGGTGCTAAAAAAGTAACTGGTATTGATGTTGGCACTGGTCAGCTAGCCTGGTCCTTGAGGCAGCACCCGTTAGTAGAAATTCGTGAAGGAATCAATGCACGCTACCTTCAACCTAGCGATTTCACAGAACTCTTTGACCTGATTGTGGGAGATTTAAGTTTTATTTCCCTTACCCGTATCCTTCCAGCAGCCTTTTCTCTAGTAAAACCAGAAGGATGCCTCATTGTTTTAATCAAGCCACAATTTGAACTCTCCCGTAAAGAGGTGGCTCGTGGTGGAATAGTACGTGATCCTTTATTGCGACAAAAAGCTGTAGACTCGATTCGCCTTTGGGTAGAAAATGAAGGATATTATTTTGAACAAGTCATGGAATCTCCACTCCCTGGAATGACTGGTAATATTGAATTTTTGGCCCTCTTGCGCCCCTCATCCAATATATCTTCCATGTAAAAAAACATGAAAACCATCAAAGAGCCCCTTCCCCATAAAAATCCTCCCCATCCTTCTCTCACATCGATGACTATTGGTCTGATCGCTCATGCTGGAAAAGAGGGTGCAGCTCAGGCTGTAGAGCTTGTAGTAAAAGAACTCCAACGAAAAAAAATCTCTTTTTTAATGGAGAAAGATACTGCTGCCCTTATTGGAAAACCCTCCAACCTTGATGAAAGAACTCTTGCCAAGCAGTGTGATATACTTCTTGTAATGGGTGGCGACGGAAGCATTCTGCGTGCATTGCATCAAACGGTAAATTATGTAAAACCGATATTTGGACTGAACATCGGTTCTCTGGGTTTTCTCACCTGCCTCAATGCTCAAGACTACAAAAAAGCTATTCAATGCTTGGCGGAACAGAGTTATGTTTTAAGTTACCGAAGCCTTTTGGAGGTCACCATTTCCAATAAATGGAAAAAAAATAAAATTGTTGGAAATGCTCTTAATGATGTTGTCATTAGTCGAGGTGAACGCTCACGCTTAGTGAGTCTTTCTGTTTTTATTGATGATGTTTTTTTTACTGAATATCACGCTGATGGTCTCATTATTGCTACACCAACTGGATCCACTGCCTATTCCTTAGCTGCAGGAGGCCCTGTAGTAGTTCCTGAAAGTCATGTGTTACTTATTTCCCCAATATGTCCCCACGCTTTTAGCAATCGCTCTATGGTGATTTCTGATCAAAGTAAAATCACCATTCAAGCTACTGGATCACAAGAAGTATTTATGAGCCTTGATGGCCGTGATGCGAGGCTTCTGCAACCAGATGAAAGCCTTCTCCTATCTACGGCCCCACAAAAACTCCCCCTTGTCATGCTTCCAGAAACAACTTTTGCCGAAGTCTTGTGCCAAAAACTTCAGTGGACTGGAAGCAATCTCAAAAATAAAAAAAACCAAACACCTCGTTTGTAGAGTTTATTCCATTGAGAAGTTTTCCTTGTACTAATAAGCTTCACGGCGCCTCATAACACTTCAGTATGAAGTATGCGGGTTAAAACGTCTCATTATAACTTTAACACCCTATAATAACATTCTTCATGGCTGATCTGTCATTATTTTTACTTCCAAAGTCTCTGTTTCTTTCACTCAACTCAGAAAAAGAAGAGTCTGTTTTAGAAGAAATTCTAGAACATTTAAAAAAAGATGAACGTGTCTCCGACTGGAATTCCTTATTGAGTTCGATTCTTATTCCCCCTCCATTCCCTCTTTCTTGCAATAAAAAAACAGTTGCTATGCTTTACCATGGCCGCACCAATAGTGTTCGAGATTTTGTGATGGCTGTTGGAAGAAGCCATCGCGGAGTCTCATTCAATCATGTGGATGAATTGGTTCATTTGTTTTTTGTAATCGCTATCCCCCATGCACTCAATCAAGAGTATCTTCGCGTGATGGGCTCTATCTCTCGCGTCTGTAATGATTCTTCTAAATTAGAAAAACTGATCCTCTCTCTCTCTCCTAGCGAGTTTATTGAAATACTTTCAGAAAAGGAGAAAGGGAATGATCAGCTTTATTAATATCTCCCGATGTCTTCAGACTCCTCACTGCTTTTAGAGGTACAAAACCTCAAGGTTTACTTTCCTGTTTTTAAGGGAATATTGCATCGTCAAGATGGCGAAATACGAGCTGTGGATGATGTGAGTTTTACAATTCCTCGAGGCAAAACAATAGGACTGCTCGGAGAGAGTGGGAGTGGCAAAACAACTATTGGCCGAACCGTTGTTAAGTTGATCAAACTCACTTCCGGAAAAATTTTCTATCAGGGTCAGAATATTGGAGCAATGAATGAGGCTGCATTTCATCCTTGGAGAAAGAAAATTCAAATGGTTTTTCAGGATCCTCATAGTTCGCTTCATCCTAAACTTACTATTGGCAGCATGATTTCAGAAGCACTTGAAATCCATTTTCCAAAAATGTCTCGATTAGATCGTCAGGAGCGTGTTGCCAGCTTGCTCGTTAAAGTAGGTTTGAAACCAGAGATGATGAAACTCTATCCTCATGAATTTAGTGGAGGTCAACGGCAGCGTATTAGCATTGCAAGATCTCTTGCAGTGGAACCGGAGCTTCTGATTTGTGATGAACCAGTGAGCGCCCTTGATGTTAGCGTTCAAGCACAGATCATTAATTTGTTAAAAGATCTACAAGAGGAGCTTGGGCTTGCAATGCTTTTTATTGGTCACGACTTGGCTGTTATCAAGCATATCAGTGACTCCGTTCTCGTATTACACTCTGGAAAAATTGTAGAGTCTGGTCCCGCTCATCAGGTCCTCGAGCATCCAGAGCACCCCTACACACAAACGCTTTTAGCTGCCGTACCAACAATGTAATTATTTGTTGATTCTTGCTACTCCCTCACCTGCACGCAAAAGTTGAAACTGCTCCTCTATGGCTGATCGTAGAGTATCAACAATCACCTGTGTGCTACGATCGAGTTCAATATTAATAAGGTCATCAACTTTTTTTTTATCAAATGTTGTTCTGCGCAGCGTTTCAGGGATCAACCAGACTTCAAAGGTCGCTTTCTGCTTATTTACCTCACTCATGGTAAGGCTTGTACCGTTGAGGGCTATATATCCCTTGTTAAAAATATAACGTATCCACATTGAGGGAATTTCAATAGTCAGTGAATAGTTATTTTCAGGATTTTGAATCGCAATAATCTTTCCATAGAAATCGATATGGCCTGAGAGAGGATGACCTCCAATTTCAGCTCCCTCCTTAGTCGCCCGCTCGACATTAACTTTCATTCCCATGAAGGCATTCTGAAGGGTGGTAGTTTTAAGCGTTGGCAACATCACATCAAAATGAGCTCGATGATCATTGAATAATGCAGTCACCGTTAAACAGACTCCATCTAAAGAGACGCTAGAACCTACAGTGAGCTCGTTGCAAAAACCCTTTTCAAAATCAACGGTAAAAGTACGTAGCCCCTCTTGATCGTGAATGTCGGCAATGGTAGCAATGCTTTGAATAATTCCTGTAAACATACTCTCTATTTTAACAAGAAATTATTTTTTGGCGATCATCTCTTCAATCCATGTTGTCAGAAAAGTAGCTAGCATGCTCTTAGAATGATGATCTGACTTCATACCGCTACTTGAAATAAATTCAAAACTATTTTCTAAAGCAGGTCCATTGGCAACACTTGCATCCAGGTGATATTTTTGAATCTGTTGCTCTGCTTGGGAGATCGCTTCCTTCCTAGTCCCATCGACTTCATATTTCCAACCAATGAGAAGGGTTTGAGGAAACCAGCCACGAAGCATAGCAATCACTTTTGGTGTTGGTTGCAATGTCATTGTGATCTCTCCTGAATCGGTAGAAATTTTCCCAGAGGAAATCACCTCTCCATGGTGATTTGTGATTTTTTCAACCCGATAATCAGAAAGAGCAGCTGTATGAAAAAGCGCTAAGAGAGAATGTTCCTTAGAGATTTCTTTAAGGGAGTGAGCTAGTTGAGTATTGGTTGAAAAAGGAACGACCTGAGCTATAGAAGAGTCGATAGGATAAGTAGCTAATCTACTTCGCAAACAGATTACCTTGAAACCATGTTGTTGAAGCGTTGTTGCAAGTAGCGCTCCAAGTTCCCCTGTGGAGGTATTACTCAAAAAGCGAACCTGATCGATCGGTTCATAACTTGGGCCACAAGTGACAGCAACAACCATGAAAATTTATTCGAGAAAGAGGTTGAGTGGGTTTTCTAACACCTCTTTGACTTTAATTAAAAAAGTCACAGCCTCTTTTCCATCAACCAAACGATGGTCATAACTTAATGCCAAGTACATCATAGGACGGATCACAATGTGCCCATTCACTACTACAGGACGCTCTTGAATCGTATGCATACCGAGAATGCCGCTTTGGGGAGGATTGAGTATGGGAGTGCTGAGGAGCGATCCATAGACACCACCATTAGAAATGGTGAAGACACCACCTTGTAAATCAGCAAGGGCGATTTTTCCTTCACGAGCTTTCGTTGCGTAAGCAAGAAGCTGCTCCTCTAGGTCAGCAAGTGACTGTTGTTCACAATGACGCAATACGGGAACGAGTAATCCTTTTTCAGTGCCAACAGCGACACCGATATCGTAGTAATGATTTTCAATAAGTTCCTCCTCTTCAAGCCGAGCATTGATGCTAGGTACAGCCTGGAGGGCCTCAACTACTGCTTTAATAAAAAAAGACATAAAGCCAAGTTTGACACCATACTTTGCTTGAAAAGTTTCCTGGACCTCTTTACGCAACTGAATGATCCGAGACATATCGACCTCGTTGAATGTCGTTAAAATAGCTGCGGTGTGTTGTGCTGAGACCAATTGAGCTGCAATCTTGCGTCGCAGAGGGCTTAATTTACGACGAGTGACACGTCCCTCTGTGGAGCTCTTAGAAGGAACTGGTTCAGATATTTTCTCGATGAGAGAAGTATGTTGAGGTTCTGGTGCCTGAGCTAGAGTTGGTGCTAGAGCTGATATTTTTTCTTTTTTGATTTCTGATACATCTTTTGTGGGAACTTCTTTTTTAGGTGTTTTTGAATCTTCCATGGAAGCTGGTAAGATTTCTGCGACGACCTCTCCAATTTTTACTTCAGCCCCCTCTTCTACTAATTTCTTGAGAATACCTGCTTCTGTAGCGGTCACTTCGGTAGAAACTTTATCCGTTTCCAATGTAAACAAAAGATCACCAATAGAAACAGGAGCCCCCTCAGCAAGATGCCAGGCAGAGAGAACTCCAGAGGAAATAGATTCACCTACAGAAGGAATTTTAACATGCATATTCATAAAAAAGAGAGTTGTAAAAATGAAAGGATAGGATTTCTTATTTCTCGAATGCCTCTTTTACAAGGGCAGATTGCTCGTTATGATGCACAGAAAGTGCCCCAACAGCGGTGCTAGCACTTGCTTCACGGCCCGCATAGATGATTTTCTTATTAAAAAGGGATTCTAAGCGAGGCTTTATAAATTGATAAGCACCCATATTTTCTGGTTCTTCCTGACACCAGACAAAAACGGTGTTCTGGGATAAAAACGGTTTTATGAGCTTTTCTAGAAGCTCTTGATGTAATGGATAGAGTTGCTCCACTCGAATGAGCAATGTGCCCGCTTTCAACTCATGGGTCTGCTGATAGGCCAGAAGATCATAATAGACTTTACCAGTACAAAAAATCAGTCGTGCTATTTTTAAAGGATCTTGAGATGTCGGTCCTAAGAGAATTTCTTGAAAATGCCCCTCAGTAAAGTCCTCTGTTTTTGAGACAGCTTCATCCAAGCGTAATAGCTTTTTAGGAGTCATGATAATAAGAGGTTTTCTAAAAGCCCTTCTCATTTGACGACGCAGGAGATGAAAGTATTGTGCTGGGGTAGTGGGATTACAGACTTGTATATTTTCCTCAGCACAGAGTTGAAGAAAACGCTCTAGACGCCCACTAGAATGCTCTGGGCCCATGCCCTCGTAACCGTGGGGTAAGAGCATTACGAGCGAAGAGGGTCGAAGCCATTTTGTTTCGGAAGAGGCAATAAATTGGTCGATGATTACTTGAGCACCATTCGCAAAATCACCAAATTGAGCCTCCCAAATACAGAGCATTTTTGGAAAATCCATGGAATATCCATAATCAAATCCAAGCACAGAAGCCTCGGACAAAGGACTATTATAAACACAAAACCGCTCTTGATTGGGATCTAAATGTAACAAAGGAATAAAGCGCTCTCGAGTCACTTCATCATAAAAAACAGAATGTCGCTGACTAAAGGTTCCTCGACGACTATCTTGTCCTGAAAGACGAACTGGAGTTCCCTCTACTAATAATGAAGCAAAAGCTAATGTCTCCCCAAATGCCCAATCATAAGGGCCTCCTTTTTCTAAAATCTTTTGACGATGCTCTATCACATTTTTCTTAATTTTAGGAAGGATACGAAAGGCCTCGGGAATGGTTGTTAATCCATCAACTAATTTGATTAATGCTTTTTTAGAAATTGCTGTTTCTACTGGGTCAAAATTATAGGCGGGCTGAAATACAGCTGTGGAGCCCACAAAAGCAGCATTTTTATCATAACCCGAGATAGCCAACCCCTTTTTCATTTTTTGAAGAGCCTCTTGAAGGTGCTTAGTAGTCCTTTCTCGACTCTCATGAGCTTCCTCCTCAGTAATGGTTCCTGCAGCAAAAGCTTGTTTTAAAAACACCTCACTCACCCGTGGATGATCTTTAATAATTTTATAAAGGTTGGGTTGTGTGAATGAGGGTTCATCTCCTTCGTTATGTCCATAGCGACGATAGCAGACTACATCAAGAGCGACATCACGACCAAATTGTTGCCTAAAAGCGAGTGCATAACGTGCCATGCGGCATACAGCAAGAGGATCATCTCCATTAACGTGAAATATGGGAGCCTCAATAAACTTCATAATATCAGTGCAATGCGTTGTAGAACGAGCATCAGCAGGAAGTGTTGTAAATCCAATTTGGTTATTGACGATGAGATGCAGTGTTCCACCGACACGATATCCTGGAAGTTGAGAGAGATTAAGACATTCGGCAACAATTCCTTGACCAATAAAAGCTGCATCTCCATGAATGAGAATGGGCACGACACTCCGCCGTGATTCTGTATCATTTAAAATACGTTGGCGGGCTCGGACTTTTCCCATCACCACAGGATTGACAGCTTCTAGATGGCTTGGATTTGCAGCTAAATAAATTTCTATAGGATGTTGAGGATCGTCGTCTCGTGTTGTGTGATAGCCAAGGTGGTATTTGACATCCCCACTTGCATCTCCAATCTCAGGACGATACTCATCAGAAAACTCATTAAAAATAACTGCAAAGGGTTTTTTTAAAAAGTTAGCTAATACATTCAAACGACCACGGTGGGCCATTCCTAGAACTATCTCTTTGATTCCTTGCTCGGGAGAACGTCGAAGGATTTCTGAGAGAACAACCATCATCGATTCCCCTCCTTCTATAGAAAAACGCTTGCTTCCAACATACGTTGTGTGCAAGAAGTTCTCGAATAATTCTGCCTTATGAAGTGTTCTTAATATCCGATAATAAGAAGTCTGATCTGTTTCCTGATCACTCTGCTCTAATGTATCACGAACCCAGTTGCGAACTAACGGATCTTGAATATGCATGAATTCAACAGTGGACGTACCACAGTAAACAGACCGCAGCTCTTCAATAAGCTTCTGCAAGGTCATTTTCTCTCCATTACGAAACGAAGGAGAAAAAACAGAAGCCTCTAAATCTTCATTAGAAAAACCAAACTCCGAAATTTCTAGCTGGGGTTGGCTTGGTGCATGGGAATCGAGTGGATTGAGTTGTGCCATCGTATGCCCCAAAGTACGATAGGCATTCACAAGATTTTCAACACGAATGTCACCTTTGATGGGAATGGAGGAAGACTCTTGGTATGATGCACGTTTCTGATCACGAGCAAAACCGAGTTCGAATCCTTCAAAAAAAGAATTCCAATCCTCCTCTAAAGATGTTGGATCACGACGCCATTGATCATATTTTTTTTCAATAGCTTCCTCATTCCACTTCGCCAAAAAAGCAGTACTCATATCATTAAGAAGGTGTATTCTGCCTGAAAGGGGTTTATTCAGCAAGAGAGCAATTGAATTTTAGTTAGAATATCCGGGCTAATGGGTTTTTAAACATTATCTAAATAGCCTTTCCTCTCTTAACCATTATCCTTTATCCTGCAACACAATGATTATAGCTCAAGAGGTTTCAAAAAAATATGGGGGGCACGAGATCTTGCATCAGCTCAGTTTTACAATTCAAAAAGGTGAGGTTGTAGCCCTTCTAGGCCCTAATGGAGCTGGTAAAAGCACCCTTCTGAAAATTCTTTCCTCTTACCTCTCTCCTACCTCAGGTTCAGTCTCCATAGACGGCTTGGATCTTTATGAATATTCTCTTGAACTTCGAGCGCGCCTTGGTTACTTGCCAGAAAATGTGCCACTCTATCCAGAAATGAAGGTGGGTGAATATCTCTCTTACCGAGCAGCTTTGAAAAAAGTTCGAAGTCGTCGTATTTCTGAGAAGGTGATTGACGTACTCGACCTTTGTGGGCTTCGCTCTGTTGAAAACAAGCTCATTGAAACTCTTTCTAAAGGGTACCGTCAACGGGTTGGGCTTGCTGATGCGCTCGTGAATGAACCTGATCTTTTAATCCTTGATGAACCTACTATTGGGCTAGACCCACTACAACAAGCCCACATTCATGGACTCATTGCTAACCTTGCAAAACGACATACCCTTTTTATCTCAACACATTCTCTTCAAGAAGCAGAGATGCTCTGCAAACGTCACCTCATACTTCATAACGGAAGAATTGCAGCTTCAGGAACTCTTGAGGAATTACGCCAGCAGCTTATGTTGCCTGAAGCTTCATTGGAAGAGATGTTTCTACTACTCACTCGAAAAGATGAGAACTAATAGAAACGATCCATACAAAGATTTTCTTTTATCCCTCCCATCCTCTATTTTTTAATACATGCGTACCTTTTGGACTCTCTGGAAACGTGAAATTGCCTCTTATTTTCGCACCTCGCTTGCAGTAACACTTTTTGTTTTTGTTCTCGTGTTAACTGGTTGTAATTTTTATTCAAGCGTCTCTCTCCTGAATCACGGCCCCACAGAAACCTCCATTGTGGAAGCATTTTTCAATAATCCTGTTTTTTGGATCACTCTTCTTGCCCTTCCTCCTTTGCTATCAATGCGCCTCTATTCGGAAGAATATAAAACTGGAACAATAGAAACACTCTTAACCGCTCCGGTACGTGGCACCCAGGTGCTCCTAGTAAAATTCTTTGGAGCCTTTGTTTTTTTTATTCTTCTTTGGACACCAAGCTTACTTTATTTCGTGTTGTTTTGGCCCTCCGCTCATCAAGTTGCTGCCGCAGGATATGGCGCCTATTGTGGTGCCTATGGAATGCTTCTTCTACAAGGAGCGCTCTATATCTCAATCGGATGCATGGCCTCTTCACTTACCTCACATCAATTGATATCCGGAATGCTTACCTTCTGTGTGATTGTACTATTCTTTTTTTCAGGAACTCTGCTTTCATCGAGTTCTTTGAACACAATGCTATTCCGTCAGTTTCTGGTATTTTTCTTACCAATGGAAACAATGAAAAGCTTCTCGCATGGAATTATTGATACACGTTCAATTGTTTTTTATTGCAGCCTGATTTTTTTATTCCTCTTCATGACCTTTCACGTTGTTCAATCACGAAAATGGCGCCGTTAATCTCTCCTCCCTCTCGCTACTGGCTTTTTGCTCGCCTTTTCATCCAAGGAGTTTCTGTTATTTTACTTTTTATTACGATCAATGTGATCTCTTTTTATCACTATCGTCACTGGGACCTTTCTAGATCACATCGCTTTTCACTCTCGGAACAAGGGTCGGTTCTTTTCTCTGGCATTCACAAACCAGCACACATTTTTATCTATTTTTCGCCGACTTCCTTAACCCAAGAGACAGAGCTTTATGGCGACTTAGAAGCGCTGATTCAAGAATATCAAATTAAGGCACGTGAAAACTTAATTGTAGAATATTTGGACCCTGCAAGAAATCTTACAAGGGCTCGTGAACTGCAAGCGAAGTATAAATTTAATCCCAATGAAAATGTTGTTATCCTTGATTATTTGGATCACCAAAAAATCATTCCAGTAAAAGAACTAGGAGAGTACGAGACAGGAAGCTCTATTGAAGAAAAAAAGACACGGCTGATAGCTTTTCGCGGAGAACAAGTCATTAATGCTGCACTTATTGAATTAAGCGGATTGCCATTAAAAAAAATTTATTTTCTGCAAGGACATGGAGAGATGGTGCCTGGTCCCTCCCCTTTGAAAATCATCGGACGCTATCTCAACTGGCAACATATCACCGTATCACTACTGAACCTTAGCAGTAGCAATGATGTGCCAGAGGATGCTGCGCTCATTGTTATTGCGGGAGCTCATGTGGATCTCTCAGAAAAAGAGGCAGAGTCCTTGCGAGCTTATTGGAAACAATCAGGAAGGCTCTTTATTTTACTAGATCCCACAGTCGAAACCCCTTTAATAAAAGGACTCATTCAAGATACTGGAATCACCCCACAGCATGATCGTGTCATTCGCTCTATTCCTGGAGGAAACAGAGATATTATTATTCATGATGTCACGGGTCTTTTTGTTCCTGGCTCAGAATTTACAAAACAATTTTTAAATCTCAACATCTTATTCCAGGGACCAACTCAATCACTTGCTTTAGAAATAGAGGATCAGGACTCTCAAGAAAGACGTGTGCGTCCCCTCATAGAGGCACTCTATGGATTTTGGGGTTCTTGTGATGCTGCAGATCAATCACCAGGGGAGATTTCTTTTCAACCCACTAAGGACACACACTACCCAGTCGTTATAGCAGCAATGGCAGACCGTGGAGCTCTTCATGATGATCGTGTGGCCGTCCGTGCTTCCCGTATGGTTGTTGTAGGAAATAGTGATTTTATTAAAGACTCTTGCATTGGAGAAGTGGAACTTGATTTTTTTTCGAGCTCCCTCAATGGATTGATTGATCGTATTTCCTTGGCGGGGAATACAGCCAAAATGAAATCCTACTTTACCTTAAATTTAAGCCAACAAGAGTTGCGTAGTATTGCTCTTTGGTGCATTTTTATCATTCCAATGGGAGCCTGTTTTTCAGGCGTTTTTTTCCTCTGGAGGAGAAAGCGCAATCGCATTGATGCATAACTCGGATATTTCATACTGATCGTGACTAGGTAACTGCAAAGGCTGATGAGGCAAGGTAGAGGAGTATTTTGATGCAGGGCTGTATGAATACATACTGTCCAAGTCAAAATGGAAGTCTAACGCAGCATCCACCTTTGCTTCTCGGCTTCCGTAGTAGATTGGTATGAAATATTTGGGTTGAAACTCAATATCTGCTACTTTTTTCAACTAGATTATAAACTATTATGACTCGACGAGGAACAATCGCTCTCTTTGTTTTAGCTTTTGCAACTATCAGCTGGTTTTTGTTTGCAGACCTTCCTCACCAACAATCAGCTTCCGACGGTCCTATCTTTCATCTCGATCCGGAAAAGGTTACTCGCATTGTCATTACCGATGGCAATGACACACATACATTACAGCGAGAGGAGGATGCTTGGTCTATTTCTACAACGCCACCTGATCGTGTGAGTGATAAAAAAATAGTTCACTTGCTGACCATCGCTGCAGAACTCAAACCACTCAATATTCTCAACCCAAAAGAACTCAAGCATACATTAAGCCTCTCTAGCTTGGGTCTTCAAAACCCAAAACGCTCTCTTACGATTCATCAAGAAGGAGCCAAAGATCAAACTCTTTTTATTGGAAATGAAGCCGCTAGTGATAAGTCTCTTTTTGCTCAGTTTGAAAAGCAGAAGACAGTCATGATCATCCCTTCTGAAATTGCCACTATTGCCTTTTTAAATGCCGATAGTTTTCGTGATCCTTACCTTACCACGTTAAAATTGGATGCTTTAAAAGAGATCACTGTAACACGTGGCAGGAGTCAACTTTCATTAAAAAAAGAAAATGAGAAATGGGTTATGACCCAGCCCATTTCTGGAATCATCTCCTCAGAAGCATTACAATCATGGATTGCTCCTCTTTTTACTACACAAGTTTTAAAGCGGGTTGGAAATGATGATCCCAATAATCTCTCGACCTATGGACTAGATCAGCCTCGTGCCACAATAAGCTTACTTGCGGAGGATATTTCCCAACCGGTAACACTCTCCCTAGGTAATGTGGCAGAGGATCTAAATGCAAACACTAATGCCCCACCTTGTTATCTTTGCTCTTCAGATCGTCATGCTATTTTTATAGCACCTCCTTCTTCATCGCAGCTTTTCATGATCACTCCCGAGGCATTACGAGATCGTCAGCTCTTTGAACTCAATCTCGATACGGTTGATTGTATTGAGATTACTACATTGGGAAAAACCCTTTCATTACATCGTCAATTAGGGGGAAGCGAAGATTGGATTCTAGACAATCAAACAATCCTACCAAAGGCAACTGTTGAAAAAATGTTGGAGATGCTTGAAAAAACAAAGATCCTTTCCTATCAGGTAGCTACCCCTTCTCAAGCAGCATTAGCAGGACTTGATGATTCTTCTCAACCAACCTCAAGAATTCGATTCATTGCTCACCTCTCAGAAAATACTCCCGATGAACAAGCAGGAGATCACACCGTGCTCGAAATATCTTTTGGACAAAAAATTGGGGAAAGAATTTTTGCACGTATTGGGAAAGAGCCTGAGCTCTTGGAAGTTCCAGCTCAAACGGTTGACATTTTGAATTTAAAAACGTGAAGGAATGAACTCTAACGACGGCTGCAGGAGTCCCTACTGCCCGAGGAGCGATTCGAGACTGACGCAGTATCCATCAGGTGTTCGCAAGCCGCAGCAGAATCAGTATGAAATATGCGGGTTAAATCTTCCATGGAACGTGCTATAAAAAATTGCCGAAAAGAAGAGCACTATCCTGTAGTAATGGAGACTAAGCTCCCAAAAAACACCCCCCCAGACATAGGCAGGAGCAAACTTTTTTATTCACTATTTTATATTTTTTTCTGCTTGAAGATCTATAAATTTTCTATTTTTCTAGGAGCGAGCCTCCATTGGTTAGAGCACTTCATCTCCAGCAGCAAGAATCAATCGAGAAACATCATTTGGTAAATAACCTTGTTAAGGATCTTTTTTTTTGTAAATCTTTCTAGCCCGCATATTTCATACTGGTTCGTCGTGAGGCGCCGCGAATCCTGATGCAGACAAGGAAGGTGATGGATTGCGACGACGGCTGTATGTTTCATACTGCCCGAGGAGCAATTCGAAGCTAACGCAGTATCCATCAGGTGTTCGCAAGCCGCAGCAGAATCGGTATGAAATATGCGGGCTAGCCCGAATACTTCATACTGATCGTGACGAGGAGGCCGCAAAGGCTGATAAGGCAAGGCAGACGAGTATTTTGACACCGGGCTGTATGAGTCCATACCACCTAAGTCAAAATGTAAGTCTAGTGCAGCATCCATCTGACTTACCGGCTTCCGTAGTAGATTGGGATGCAACATCCGGGCTAACTCTTTTAAAAAAATCACCTAAATCTAAAGACACAAAAAATAGCTCCTTATTGATTCAATCATGGGTGCGTTCATCAGTTTTTATAGTTTTTGAAAATATGGCGGCCTCTTCTTCTCATTCACATCTCCTTGATGTTCCGTACTTGGCTCGTCTCGCCAGAATTACTTTAACCCTAGAGGAGAGTGAACTCTTTTCAAAACAGCTGGACCGTGTTCTTGAACATGTTGCCTTGATCAATAAAATTGATCTTACTGGTATTGAACCGATGGCCCACGCTATTTCTGTTTTTGACGTTGTGCGCGACGATCAACCTCAGCCTAGCCTCCCCAAAAAAGAGGCACTTGCAAATGCTCCACATCAAGCGAGTGGACTCTTTATTGTGCCCAAAGTTCTTGAGTAGAAGGTCCCATAACTTTCCTTAGTAATATACTTCAAGAAATAGGAAAGTTTCATCTGATCGAGTTTATTTTAGAATCTCATTTTTTATTCCTTTTTATAGACCCCACAATCCATTTTTAAGCCTCCTATGACTTCTTATCTTTCGATTACCGAAGCACGACGACTTCTTGTCACAAAAAAAATATCTCCGCTTGAGCTTCTCACAGAGTTAGAACAACGAATCAGCACCATTAATCCGAAGATCAAAGCCTACCTTTCTTGGGATCATCAACAGGCACGTCTGGATGCTGAGAAAGCAGACCTTACCAAACCGTTGGGGGGTATTCCCATTGGAATTAAAGATGCGATTCTCGTCCAAGGAGCCCCAGCTTACTCATCTTCGCGTATTTTAGAGGGATACCATGCTCCCTACGATGCTACCGTGATCAAAAATCTTCGAGCAGCAGGAGCTTACCCATTAGGGCGTTTGAACATGGATGAATTTGCCATGGGCTCCTCAACCGAAACTTCTGCCTTTCATCCAACCTATAATCCTTGGGATGTAAGTCGTATTCCCGGTGGTTCAAGCGGTGGATCAGCAGCAGCAGTAGCTGCAGGAATAGCAATGGCGACGCTGGGATCAGATACGGGAGGTTCCATCCGTCAACCTGCAGCATTCTGTGGCTGTGTTGGTATGAAGCCTACTTATGGTCGTGTATCACGCTATGGTTTGATTGCTTTTGCTTCCTCACTCGATCAAATAGGTCCTTTAACGCATACTGTAGAGGATAGTGCCCTTTTATTAAATGCAATTTCAGGTGTAGATTCTCACGATTCAACATCTCTATTACTCCCAAAAGAAGATTTCACCTCTGAAATAGGTCAGGATCTTAAAGGAGTACGCATCGGAATTCCCAAAGAATATTTTGTGGAGGGAATTGAACCCGGTGTCCGCACGCGTGTGGAAGAGGCTATTAAGCAAATGATCTCACTTGGAGCCGAGCCAATAGAAATTTCACTCCCTCATACAGAGTATGCTGTCTCTGTTTACTATATCATCGTGACTGCAGAAGCTTCCTCCAATTTAGCTCGCTATGATGGTGTCCGCTATGGCAAGCGTTCTGCTCAAACAAAAGATCTTCTTTCTCTCTACGAACAAACACGTGAAGAAGGATTCGGAGCTGAAGTCAAGCGCCGCATTATTCTTGGTACCTATGTGCTCACAAGCGGCTATTACGATGCCTACTACCTCCGTGCTCAGAAAGTCCGCAGACTCATTCGCCAAGATTTTGAAGAAGCTTTTAAAAAAGTTGATCTCATTGTCTCAGCGACCTCTCCTGAAACAGCATTTCGCTGTGGCGAAAAAATCAATGATCCTCTCAAAATGTACCTAGCCGATATTTTTACAATTGCTGCTAATCTAGCTGGCATTTGTGGCATGAGCCTTCCGTGTGGTTTTGCTAGCAAAGAAGGAAAAGATCTTCCTGTAGGCCTGCAGCTCATTGGGCCTTCTTTTGGAGAAAAAATGCTTTTTCGTGTGGGTCATGCTTATCAACAGGCTACAGAATGGCACACGCAACATCCATCAATGCTATGACGACTATCAGGAAAAGAGCGTTAACCCGCATATTTCATACTGATCTACTGCAGCCCAGAATTATTTACTCTTTATCCTGTTCCCTTTAATTTTTACTTGAAATGGCTTCCATAGTGGTAATCCCTACTTACAACGAACGAAATAATCTACCTCCACTCGTTGAGGCCTTATTAGCGTTGGAAGAAAACATTAATATTCTTGTGGTCGATGACAACTCCCCTGATGGAACAGGTCAGTGGGTTCAAGAGCAATCTCTGAAAAATTCCAGGATTCATTTATTAAGTCGCTCTCAAAAAAATGGACTTGGCCGTGCCTATGTGGCCGGATTTCAATGGGCACTGGAACGAGACTACGAAATCATCATTCAAATGGATGCCGATTTTTCACACAATCCAGATGACCTTTCTAAACTCATAGCCCCAGTCAAAAACAAACAGGCAGCTTTCTCCATTGGGTCACGTTATGCACACGGAGTTCGTGTTATTAATTGGCCATTACATCGTCTCATCCTTAGTGTGGGAGCCTCCTATTATGTGCATGCAATCACAGGAATGCCGATTCACGATCCGACTGGAGGATTTAAATGTTGGAATCGAAAAACATTAGAAAACATCAATATTGAAACAATACAATCCAATGGATATGGCTTTCAAATTGAAATGAGTCACCGTGCTTGGCGCCGCGGCTTTCCTTTTATTGAGGTTCCCATTATTTTCACAGATCGTTTTCAAGGAACTTCGAAAATGTCGTTGGGAATTGTTTTTGAAGCTTTTTTTATGGTTTGGAAATTGCTCCTTCAAAACGCCTGCCATCGAACTCCTAGAAAACGAGAGATAAGTAATTTTTGATTGTATGGAATCACTCCTGCTTTTCTTCACGAAAGCTATCCATTTTCTTTTTTTAAAAATTAAAGAGAGGGTTGACGCTATTGAAAAGCATCTCCTCCTCAAAAGTCAGCTTGGTAGCAACCAGGCAACAGGGATGCACTTCACACCAGCTTCTTTCGAAACCTCGGATCTTCAAAAAAAGAGGGATGCACTCCGTCCTCTTGATGCTTTTTCAAGAATCGATTGGCTTGTGGCACTTTCTTCTTTTCTAATAGCACTCGTGACATTTTGGTCAACCGTAATGCCAAATGTAGGATTAGGAGATGATGGAGAGATGGCTACTGCGGCCTTGCATTGTGGTGTCCCTCATCCTTCAGGATATCCTCTGTGGACTATTACAGCTGGTCTTTTTAGCAAACTCATTCCTTTTGGGAATGGCTCTTGGAAACTCAATCTTTTTTCTGGTCTCTGTGCCTCCATGGCAGTTGCACTCGTGGCTCTTTTATCCCGCAGTAGTTCACGATGGTTGGGAGTCAAGAGGCATGCTGCGACTTTTCTAGCCCTCTCTACTTCATTGACCTTTGCCTGGTCGGTCCCGGTCTGGTCTCAAGCCACGATTGGCAAAGGAACATACTCCATGCATGTTTTACTCATGCTAGCGCTTGCAAGCCTTTGCTACCTTTGGATTCGCGCTCCATTGTGGCGTAATGCTTTTGTTTGGATTGTGTTTAGTTTTGCTCTTGGCATGAGCAATCATCACATGACCTTAGCGATGGCAGTGTTACCACTCTTAGTGATCTTACTCTTACACCGCCCCTTATTTTGGGAATATACTATTTACAGTCTTCTCATTGGAAGCTTCCTTTAT
>WBXG01000030.1 GCA_008932965.1 Verrucomicrobiota bacterium | reverse complement strand
GATGGATACTGTGTCAGCTTCGAATTGCTCCGCGGGCAGTATGAAACATACAGCCGTCGTCGCAATCCATTACCTTCGTTGACTCGCTCGCTCCCGCTCGTCTCGCCCGCAGTCTCCCGACCGCCGGTGGTGTCTGCATCAGGATTCGCGGTGCCTCGCGACGAACTAGTATGAAATAGGCGGGCTAACGCAACATCCATCAGCCTTCCCTGTTTTCACAGGTGATCGGCATGAAACATCTGGGCTAACTCTTTTAAAACGCTCTAAAAGGGGATGGGGTGTCACGATATGATGGCACTAAGGTTACTGCCATAAAAATGACTGAGTCACTGCAACAATTCGGTTATTGACGATAAGAAGGGCTCGCCAGCAGGTAACGCGACCATTTTCGAGGTAATCATCTCCAATAATTTTAAAAATCGAACAGACTGAGCCCTCTATTTTAGGATAGGTCATTTCACGTGCTATAACCTCATTGCCGAGTCCAGCCTGACGGTATTCAAAACGGATCGTGACATCTTCTCGGGGGCCATGATTCCACCAATAAAAGTTAAAGTAATTGCCACGAAGTTCATTTTTGTCAATAGAGGTAGTAGCAGGCCACATGTAGGCCATGCGTTGGAAGTTGACTGCTTCGGAATGGCTCGTTCTAAAAGTACTTGGATCGTTTAGAAATTGCGTTTCTTTTCGGAATGCAAAATCGGAGTTGATCTGAAGTGGAAGAGCATTTGCTTTTTCAAGCTTTATCACCTGAGGCTCTACGGTCATGCAGCCAGGGAGAAGGAAAGCAGAGGCAGTAAAGGCTAAGGAGTACAGAGTGAAGAGTTGCTGTGATCCTGCTCTTTGAAGTAAAAGAAATAATTGATACTGAGTTTTCTTCAAAAAAATCATTTTCAATAAAGTATTCAAAAACTCCTTGCCCATTGCTCCTGGCTTCCCTTTAGCGGGTCCCCATTCCGACGTTTTGAACGGTTTGGAAAAGTTTCCCCTCTGTTTTAATGGATGGAGCAATGATAATTTCTGTCTCTTGGAATTCCTTAATGGTACTAGCCCCAACATTACCCATACAGGTCGTAATGGCTCCCACAAGATTTTGACTTCCATCATCAACGACCGCAGGTCCAAAAAGAATTTGCTCAAGAGATCCCGTTGCACCCACATGGATGCGTGTTCCGCGAGGAAGATTGGCATGTGGAGTTGCCATACCCCAATGATACCCCTTACCAGGTGCTTCAAAGGCTTTTGCAAAAGCACTTCCAACCATGACGGCGTCGGAGCCGCATGCTAAGGCCTTG
This sequence comes from Verrucomicrobiota bacterium, assembly GCA_008932965.1. Classification (GTDB taxonomy): domain Bacteria; phylum Verrucomicrobiota; class Verrucomicrobiia; order Chthoniobacterales; family UBA6821; genus CAIWMF01. The sequence goes on along the minus strand of WBXG01000030.1, from coordinate 19,994 downwards.
CAGACATCTCCACCCTTGCTCATGCCTCCATCGGTAATGATAGGAATATAGCGGCTTGTCTTTTTGTAATAGGCATCGCGCGCTGCAGCGCAATCAACAGTAGCCGTAACCTGAGGAACGCCGAGCCCTAAAACACCTCGTGATGTACACGCAGCCCCTGGACCAACCCCAATAAGAACACCGCTCACCCCACATTCCATTAATTCTAAGGTGACTTCATATCCTACAGCATTGCCAACAATAACTGGGATTGGCATCGATGCACAAAAGTGAGCTAAATCGAGTGAAGGATATTTTGTGGAGAGATGACGGACTGTGGAGACAGTGCTTTGGACAACAAAAAGATCTGCTCCCGCTTCTGCTGCAATAGGACCGACATGGCCAGCTCGTTGAGGAATAGAGCTTACTGCAACAAGACCTCCTGCAGCCTTAATATCGGAGACTCTTTTGGCGATGAGGTCATCACGAACAGGCTCTTGGTACATTTTTTGAAGTAATGCTGTAACATGATCCTTATCTGCTGTGAGCACCTCTGCGAGAATAGAATCAGGATCTTCGTAGCGTGTTTGAACTCCATCTAGGTTGAGAACCGCTAGTCCACCTAATTTTCCCATAGCAATAGCAAATCGTACATCGACCACTCCATCCATTGCGCTAGCCATGATTGGAATAGAGAGGCTCAGAGATTTCCCCTTTTTTCCTGGAATCGAGAAGGTTGTATCGACCTCCTCTGGATTGATGGTGAAGCTTCCAGGAACAAGCGCGATTTCGTCAAATCCGTAAGTAACGCGGGCCTTACGGTTTCTTCCAATCCACATACCCATAATTAGAGTCCTCCTTGATGATGAGACTCATTGAGGCTTCCACAGGAGGGACAGCGTAAGAGCTCGTTAGAAGAAGAGGGAGTTAGAAGTCCGCTGCAGATACGACAGCGGGTCGTTTGTCGGGAAGCCGAGTAAGATAATCGTTTTTGAAGCATCTCATATCCTATCCAAAAGATTAAGATTCCAGCAAGAAAAACTGTAAGATAAATAAAAACAAACCAAGGGAGGGTCAGCTGAATCATAGTGGGTGCGGTGGCGGCGGAGGAAAATTTCTTATGGCAAAAAAAACGAGTAATAAAGGGCCTTCGGTACAGTCAGATGTTTTTATTTATTTCCCCAATAAATTAAAAGAGGTCCCCATGTCCCTTCCTTTGCTGGTACAAAGCGACTTTTCATGAGCCACTCGGTTGCTGCTTGGTCTGCAGCATCATTTTGAGACGATTGGGTGATAATGACATGACGTGGAATTCCTAAAGAATCAATATTGACGGTGAGCATCGTAGGATATTTTGGAGTGCTGATTCCTGGAGGTAATAATGGATAACCCAAATTAGAAATGGGAATCGGAGCTCGTAGTGCTAGCTTTTCTAACGGCTCCACAGTGGTTGTTTTACTGATGGGAGGTGGAACAATCACCTCTTGAGGAGTAGATGAATGCAGTGGGGATAGCAAAGTTTTAGGAAGTACCAATTCATTAATCGGAGGCAATAGGGAAGTGAGTATATCTTCATTGGCATGTGGCAAGGAATGTAATGAAGGGGTCGGTTGGCTGAGTTGATAGATTGTTTCTGGGGTTTTTGGTTGATTGTACTGAATGGTTTTTAGAGGTGAAAAAACAGCAGGATCATTGGCCTTGAGCCAGAGGGCCATCTGTTGTGATGCTTGCGACTCGGGTAACAAGAAAAAAACCTGAGCTGTCGTTACCTTGCTGGTATGAGGTGGTTCATAAACAATGTTGAAAATATAAATTGTGGAGAGGTGAAGAAGAGCTGCAAAAAAAATAAAGAATGGCAATGCAAGCCTAGGGGCCTTTCTAATAGGCCATTCAAAGAGGAGATTGGTAACATTAGCAACTCCGATATCGTAGGCTTTGATCCTTGTTGCAAATGAAATCGGATTTTTCATTAAGATGAAGCAGCGCTCGTTGCAAGGATGACTGAAAAGCCACAATTAATGCCGACAGTCATTACTCGTACAAGCAGATCATAAGGGGCTTGTTGATCTGCTTTGATAATAAGACTGCTTTTAACATTACTACTAAGAAGACGGTTTTTTAATTCCTCCAGAGAGACTTCCTGATTATCAAAGTAGATCGTCGGCAAGGGGCTTCCGGTAATACTCACAACACGAGGATCATGATGAGGGACGAGTAAAAATGGGGATTGAGGGGCCTTGATGGCAATTCCTGGTTGCAATAAGAGGGTTCCTCCAATGAGAAGAAAAAAAATCAAACAGAGTGCTGTGCTCAGGGCAGGAGCTAAAAAGAAAAAAGAAGAACCAGGTTCTTGTGTTCGTCGGAGTCGCATGATAATGGCTGCTGTGCTACGGATAAAATGGGATTTTAATCCAACTTTCGCAACGTGAGCTGACGATCGATGAGGAGTTGAACAATTTCAATGCCGGCTCGCTCCATATCGTGGATGAGGTCGTTAACACGGGAGGAGAGATAACTATAGGCCAAGAAAGCTGGAATCGCAACGGCCAGGCCTGCCGCAGTCGTAATGAGGCTTTCAAAAACTCCTTTTGCAATATCAGCAGTGGTGGCATAGCCACCATGAGAAGTAATCGCAAGAAAAGCATCTAAAAGACCTAGCACTGTTCCAAGAAGCCCGATCAAAGGGGTGATGTAGGCTAACATGGAGAGAACAGAGAGATTACGTTCCAATTTTGGTAATTCGAGAAGACCGGCATCCGTGGTGATTTCTTTAAGTTCGGTACGGCTTGAATCAGGTTTTTGTAATGCTGCTTGTAAGACACGGGCTACTGGTCCTGAAATCGTGACACATTCTTGTAAAGCTTCAGCAAGATGATTTCTTTGAATTAAAAGACGTAACCCTTCAAGAAATTCCCCAACTCGTATCGACACACGATGGAGATAGAGTAACCGTTCAAAAAAAACGCCGAGGGTTACAACGCTACAGAGCAGGATAATTCCCATGAGCGGGCCCCCTTTTTGTAAAATTTCAAGCATGCTCAACCTATAGTTGAAATGGAGGATGATGAGAAATCATTATTTCAAAAATCGATATTTGGAGAGTAATAATACTACTGATCCCTGTGCAGTAGATTGTTGTTTTGAAGAACAGTGATCGACCAAGGAGGAAGCATGATGGGGACTCCATTCTTTTTGAATTCGAGCGATGTGGTGAGAACTCCCTTTTTTACCTCGCCTTGGCAGAAGGATTTCAGCGGAGGCTGGTTGCGTTGAGGGTGCCCGTGCACTCCTTGAGGATGCCACTGGTATTGATCCGAAGAGTAGGAGTAGTACTCCCAATTGCCCGTGAGGTTGTTGGGCATTTCTGTTTTAAAAGCCCTATTTTCGATGCATTTGAAACGGTAGGCTCTTTGGGGATTTTTATTGATAATAAGGAGTGCCTTCCGTGTGTTTCCTTGATTTTTAGAAGAGAGAAAATAAGCGCTAAGATAAGGGGCCTCTCCTTTTGTTTCCGTTTTTATTGTGGTGGAATAAAGATTGCATGGACCTCCGTACGGTGGTCCCCACTCATGCGTCAGGAGCCGGGAGCAATAGTATGTAGGGAGAGGTTGAAGGTGTTTTGATTTCTTCTTATCTTGAAGAAACATCATGAGATTTCCCCAAGAGTTTCCGTAGTTGCACTCTAGATAATTGGGTTCATAACCGTAGAGGTAGGAGGTTGTTCCCCCGAGTAATAAAAATGGCACCGCAATATCAGCTTGCAGCAACGCAGCTGCCAAGGTGACTTCGGGCTCTCCTGAAAAAACTGAGTAGCCGTATTCACTGATCATGAGGGGCATTGTTTTTGGAATGCCTCCGCGGCGGATCCTTTCCACTGACTCCTTGAGTCGTCGTGGTTGGTTGATTAACAAAGGAGCTGGAGGGAGTAATAGGTCATCAAAGGGGTACCATTCAAAAGTAAGAAATTGAAAATTCTTTCGTCCTTTCTTTTTTTTAAGTTGTTTAAAAAAACGGTGTAACCAAGGCCTTTTATCAACTCGATAAATCAGATCGCCTCGGTTTACATCAATAGTCACAAAACTTAGTCCCCCTAGACTCAGATCAGGATGAGCAGAATAAATTTTTTGTGATGTTTGAGCATATAGCTCTGCGACATCCTTGGGATCGACCCGCTGACCATCGGGCTCCTCTCCGAGTTCTACACGCTGTGAAGGAGAGAGGTAGCCACGTGCTTTTAAAAAATCGACTTCAGCAGCAGCATTTTCCGGAGTGTCATACAACAATGGTACCGACCAGAGAATAGGTTGAGTATTTCGCAGTCCAGAGCGCGCTACGAGGTCAAGTCCTGGTTGCTGGGTTCGTTCATCGCGGTCGCACGCACGATGCCATGGATCTGTAGAGGAGACATAAACCACTGTTTGTTTCTGATTGGGAGAATGGATGATCTGATCAAAAAATTTTCCCGATTCTAAAAATCCACACTCAATTTCACTAAGAGCATATCCCATAGAATCTCGAGGATCCTGGCTTCCTGGCATGGCACTCGAAGAACTTTCTGTCATTAAAATTCTGAGATACTGAATTTGAAGAGGTTTTCCCAAAAAATCATGGGGTGTTCCTAGATTCAGCAAAGAAGAACCTCTAGAGGATTGGACCCATTTACCATGTGGAAAATCATGCCAGTCGTGATTGTGACCAAAATAGAGATTTCCACCGCAGGAATATTGAATACGATATTTTTTAGCAAAGGGATCTTTCCAATGAAGGCAGGCAGCATTGATGAGAACTGGTTTTCCAAAATCCAGAAGGATCCACTGAGGGTGCTTGAAGTCGGATTCTCCGGTATAATGAGAGGTCAGATAGGGGTTGCTTTTCCAAAAAGTATTAGGATTGCCATCGTCGAGTCGTGAATAACCATCATTGTTGGCTTCATCAAGAGTGTTGCCACGGCGCGGGAGACGGTAGCCATAACTTTTGGTAATGGGGGCTTGTGAATGAGTCGAGGAGGTCCAATAACCTTGATGATGGGCTGCATCGCTCCATGTTCCAGAGGGATTCCAATGCCACGATTCGATTCCTAGTTCAGTACGAAGACGGTAGGAGAGTGGTCGAAGACCCGCTTTTAACATCTGCTTGACCACGGAATCACTCAAGGTGCTTCTATGATCATTCCCATCAATACCCCCTCCCATTGCTCTTGAAAAATCTTCAATTCTTGTAGGATGTGTCAGATGGATTTTGATGCTTGCCTCCTCCTGAGTGCACATGTTCTGAGCAAATACGGTGTGTCCAATAAAAAAAAAGAAGAGACAATAGAGAAAGGTCATGAGCTTGATGAAATAGCAATTACAGTGGATCTATATTCGGAAGTTGAGATGAGTAGTGTTGTGTCGAATCTTTTATTGCAAAAAGATTTTCTTCAATCTGATGAAATATTCGGGTTCGGCACTCGACAGGAATTAGAGAGCGTTGTAGGATTCAATCACATTTATAAGAACTCATGGATGTTTCTAATTTTATCAGTCAATTTTTTTCTCCAGCAGCCTGGTCATTGATAAAGTCGCTAGGGGAGTGCTTCATGAGCCCTACCGGATTTTTGATTTGGACAACCTTATTAAAATCGGCCCTCCTTCTTGTCATTATTTTAGGACTAGTCTCCTACACTGTGTATGCAGAACGACGGGTGAGCGCCCTTATTCAAGATCGCCTTGGTCCCAATCGGGTTGGCTGGCAAGGTCTTCTTCAGCCCGTTGCAGATGCAGCAAAATTATTGTTGAAAGAAAATTTCACTCCCAAAAGTGCTAATTATTTTTATTTTAGACTTGCTTCGAAGTTAGCAATGGTCCCACCGGTCCTCGTTTTAGGAGTGTTGCCATTTGGAAGCTCTTTGTTCGGAGTTCCTATGACCATTGCGAGTGTCAATGTTGGTGCCCTCTACGTACTGGCTATCTCCTCGATCTCGGTCTATGGAATTGTTCTTGCTGGTTGGTCTTCAAACTCGAAATATCCCTTTCTTGGTGGTATCCGTTCTAGCTCTCAAATGATTTCTTATGAGCTATCGCTTGCGCTTTCGCTGATTCCTATTTTCATGTTAGTTGGTTCCTTGAACTTAAATCAGATCGTTCAGTATCAAATCGTTCATGGATGGATGATCGCTCCTTTTTGGCCTCAAGGAATGAGTTTGGATACGCTTTTGCATCCATTAGCACTTTTGGAAGCTTTTCGAGCAGGATGTTCCCTGCAACGAGTGTTGATTTGGATCCCACTATTTATTTCCTTCATTCTCTTTTTTATCTCGATGTTTGCAGAGACGAATCGTCTCCCATTCGATCTCCCAGAAGCTGAACAGGAACTCATTGGCGGCTATCATACAGAGTATTCATCAATGGGTTTTGCCCTTTTTTTCCTTGGTGAATATACAGCTATGATTGCTGGTGCAGGGGTGATCACAACTCTTTTTTTAGGAGGGTGGAGTCTACCTCTGGTTCCGGATGGCTCTCATGGCTGGTTTTGGGGTCTTGTGAACATCGCTGTTTTTTTCGCCAAGGTGATAGTAATTCTCTTTGTCTTTATTTGGGTTCGTTGGACCATCCCACGTTTTCGATATGACCAACTCATGAAACTTGGTTGGTACTTTTTCTTTGAATTAGCAGTTGCTAATATTTTTCTTGCCGCCCTCATTTTAACCTATGTCAAAAGGTAATGGCCCCATGGTCACCGATCGCTTTAAAATCTGGATCTTCTTACTTTTTGAAAATAGTATTGTGTTCAAACTATAAAAACAGAATGTGCTTATTTTCTCCTCACATTTATTCATGATGACTCGTTGCCTGCTACTACTTGCTCCACTATGATCGTTAATCGAAAAAAATTAAACTGGGTCGAAAGACTTTATCTTCCTGCAATTATAGGGGGTCTTGCTATTACCTGGAAACATTTTCAACGATCTCTTTTAGGCAAGGGAGTTATCACCATGCAATATCCCGAGGAAAAATGGGATGCCCATTTACCAGAGTGGTATCGAGGTGCCCCAACCCTAGTTAAAGATGAACATGGTCGCGAGAAATGTGTCTCCTGTCAGCTCTGTGAATTTATTTGCCCCCCACGTGCCATCACTATTGAGCCAATGGAAATCCCTGAGGGTGATCCATGGCGCAAAGTAGAAAAAGCTCCTCGTGCTTTTGACATTGATATGGCTCGCTGTATCTATTGCGGGTTATGTGAAGAGGTTTGTCCAGAGCAGGCTATTTTTTTACGTAAGGACTACTCTATTACTGGACTTAATCGCAATGAAATGATTCATCACAAAGAGAAGCTTTATGAACTAGGAGGAGTCATGACGGGATTAGTCTTTAAATGGAACGAGAAAAAGTGAAAACTCTACGTCAAGTTTTAACGGACAAGCTAATAATAAAATGGATGGGATGTTTCGGGTCTCACCACGATTTCAGCAATCACTTTTCCCAATCCATGATCTGTTGCTCATCAAAAAAATTTGAGAATCGAGTCTCCTATCACTCCTGTACTAATAGTCATTATCCATCCTTCGTACTTGTAACATGCAACTAACTCTTTTTTGGATTTTTTCGTCGCTGATGATTGCCTTCGGGCTCGGTGTTGTCACACTCCGGAGTCCCATTTCCTGTGCAATGTGTTTGGTGAGTTCATTTATTTGTTTAGCCGCTGTTTTTGTCACACTGGATGCCTTTTTTATAGCCATTGTTCAAGTGCTCGTTGCTGCTGGAGCTGTGATGGTGCTTTTTCTTTTCATCATCATGCTTCTGAATCTTCAAGCAGAAGAATGCCGTCGCGTGAAGCTAGGAGTGATGTTAGGTGGAACGGTGGTTGTTTTATCTTTTGTGGTACTCCTCTCTCAAGCACTCGAATCGAGCCCTCAGTTTTCAAAACCGATACCTGTGCTTATGGCTCCGTCACAGGACGTGAGCATGATTGGCATGACACTTTTTCATTCATTCAATTTACCATTTCAAATTGTTGGTGTCTTACTTTTAGTAGCAACAGTCGGGGTTGTCCTTCTGAGCAGACGGACGCTTCGGTAGATTTTCATCAATAGATGAATCATTTCAGAAAATAAATGTTTCGTAAGAATAGATAAAACTCTTAGCATCTCCCTTTTCAATGACTACCCTTTCTCATTACCTCATGGCAAGTGGCCTTCTCTTCTCATTAGGACTTGCTGGTGTCATGCTTCGCCGAAATATTCTTATTATTTTCATGTGTCTAGAAATGATGCTCAGTGCCGTTAACCTCTCGCTTGTTGCCTTTTCACGATATGGTATTGTCAACGGGATTCAAAATTATGATGCACAAGTGTTAGTCTTTTTTATCATCACTGTTGCTGCTGCTGAAGTAGCTGTGGGACTTGCAATCATTGTTGCTCTATTTCGCAGCCGTCAAACAACACATAGTGAAGACCTTAATGCTATGAAATTCTAATGAAATCTTATTAAAAAGAGTTCACTTCTATAAAACCTCACACAACTCCCGTTCTTGCGGAGTAGTTCATGAAATCATTCATTTACCTTTGTTCTCACTAGCTTCTCCTTTATCACTGTGAATCTAATTACTTCTCATCTCTCTGCTCTTGTTTGGACCCTTTACCTAGCACCACTCGTGGCTGCAGGTTCTATTCTCTGCATTACCCAACGTAATAAAGGGGCAGCAGCTTCCTTGGCCATTGTAGCTTCAATGATCTCCTGTTTGGGAAGCTGGATTATTTTTTTTAAAGGTACAGATTTTGCAGTTGAGGGAATCAAATGGATTGATTTTGGGGAGGCTCTCTCAATTCCCATAGGAATGATTGTAGATCCACTATCCCGTACGATGCTTGTCGTGGTAACATCTATTGCGACACTCGTATTTATTTACTCTATCGGGTATATGCGCGAGGAAAGTGGCTATGCTCGTTTTTTTGCAGGGCTAGCCTTTTTCCTCTTTTCAATGCTCGGTATTGTTCTAGCAAATAATTTTATCATGCTCTTTATTAGCTGGGAACTTGTAGGTTTTAGTTCTTATCTTCTTATCATGCACTTTTTTGAAAAAAACAGTGCTGCTGATGCTGGAAAGCAAGCCTTTATTGTGAATCGAATTGGAGATTTTGGATTTCTCATTGGAATCTTACTTTTGTGGGTTGCTACCGGTGGCATTTCCTTTTCCACGATTAATCACTCACTTTCACTGTTTAGTCAGCATCCGACATTACTTGCATGTTCCTTAGTCTTTATTTTTTGTGGTACTGTTGGTAAATCGGCACAATTCCCACTCCATGTCTGGTTACCCAACTCTATGGAAGGTCCCACGCCTGTCTCCTCCCTGCTTCATGCAGCAACAATGGTTGCTGCCGGTGTCTATATGTTAGCTCGTATATTCCCTCTACTCTCATTTTCTCCTGGTGCTCGGGAAGTGATTCTATGGGTTGGTGCTATTACAACCTTGGGTGCTGCATTTCTCGGAACACAGCAAAATGACTTTAAGCGTGTTCTTGCCTATTCTACGATTTCGCAACTGGGATATATGGTGACTGCTGTAGGAGTTGCGACAACAGCAGCTGTTCCTATGTTTCATCTTTTTACACATGCATTTTTCAAATGTCTTCTCTTCTTAACTTCCGGATCAGTCATGGTCAGCATGCACCACGAACTCAATATTTGGAAAATGGGGGGGCTTCGCAAACGGATGCCGATCACCTTTGTCACTTTCTTGTGTGGTATGCTAGCACTTGCCGGATGTCCATTCTTCAGTGGGAGTTTTAGCAAAGACCTCATTATGAAGTTTGCTTTTGAGCAGAATAAAATTGTTTTTTGGATGATTGTTACTGCAGCTGGCCTGACCGCATTTTACATCACACGTGTTTGCATTGTTGCTTTTTTTGGAACACCGCGTACTGAACAGGCACGTACTGCTCCAGAATCTCCCCTGGTAATGACCATCCCATTGATCATGCTTTCTATTCCAGCCATTTTTTCTGGTTATCCTCTGATCACACGTTATTTTATTGCTCCCCTGGGAAGCCTAGAGCTTCCAAAAGAGACTCCAGCTTATGTGGAATTAATTTTTATCCTCTTTTTTCTCGTAGGTACCGTGACTGCCTGGGCAATCTATAGAAAAGCATCCAAAGACCCAATAGAAATCCCTCTTCTGGTTAATCGTTTCTACATTGATGCACTCTACGATTGGTGCGTAGAAAAAATCCAAGGAGGATTTGCCAATGCCATGGCCTTTATCGATCGTTGGGTTATTGATGGATTTATCGTTCAAGGAATTGCCTCACTAATTTGGTCCTTTGGGTTTGTGTTACGTTTTTTACAAGTTGGTAATCTTCAAGCCTACACCCTCTTCCTTGGCGGAGGTGTTATTGGAATAATCGTGTTGTTAATGAGGATTCATTAGTTCAAAAATGTCTCATAAAAATTGCTATGCATGATTCCATAAAGACTTATTTTAAAAAACATTGAGACGTAGAACCAGCCTCTGAATAACACTTTCTTACTTTTCACCCTTTACTTCATGAGTCCACTCCTTTTTCTCATTATTCTACCACTTGTTGCCATTGTGTTGATCCTAGCTGGTGCACCTGCACGCGTAACGTCACTTCTGGCAACAGGATTCAATCTGATATGGAGCCTCTTATTATTTTTCCATTACGACACGGTTATAGGTGGATGGCAGTACCTGCAAGAAACAAGACTCATTCCACAAATGGGACTGAATTTCACTTTGGGTGCTGATGGATTGAGTCTCACAATGTTGTTACTCACAACGCTTGTCTCTTTTGCTGCAATTTGGGTGACACCCAAACTAGAGCGCTCACCTTCCCTCTTTTATTGCTGCTTACTCTTTATTTCAGCAGGACTTGCGGGTGCCTTTTCTTCGTTAGATACCTTTTTCCTTTATGGTTTTCATGAGATTGCACTCATTCCTGTTTTTATCATGATTGGCACCTGGGGTTCTGGAGATCGACAAGCAGCCGCCTGGAAAGCTACCCTTTATCTCGGGGCAGGTAGTTTCATTGTCCTCCTTGGAATCATTGCTCTCTACCTTGCAGCTCCAAGCAGCATGCGCTCTTTTGATTTTCGGGTGATGGCAGAGTTAAGTCAGAACGAAATGAGTCATCCAGCTTCTTGGATTTATTTAATTTTACTGGTGGGATTTGGAACCTTGGTTTCACTTTTTCCATTTCATTCATGGGCTCCAAGTACGTATGCAAGTGCTCCAGCACCAACAGCAATGCTCCATGCTGGTGTTCTCAAAAAATTTGGACTCTATGGATTAATTCGTTTAGCACTTCCTATTTTTCCCGCAGCAGTTGGAAGGTTTTCAACTCTACTTCTCTTTCTCTTAATTTGTAACATTCTTTACATTGGATATGTTACTATGGCTCAACGCCGTCTTGATTGGACGATTGCTTATTCCAGCGTCATGCATATGGGAACAATCTTTCTGGGTCTTGTTGCCTTCAATATACTTAGCTTGAGCGGGGCTGCCCTACTCATGTTCGGGCATGGGCTCTCAATAGCCGCTCTCTTTGCACTTTGTGGAGCACTTCGTTCTAGGACGGAAACACTTTCCTATCATGAGCTAGGAGGATTAGCCCAACTTTTTCCAAAGGCATCCTTACTTTTTGGTTTTGGAACTATGGCCTCGATTGGTTTGCCAGGCTTTACTAATTTTGCTGGTGAGATTCTTATCTTTTTTGGAGCTACAGCGACGGTAATCATAGATCAGGGGTCACTAAGTTTTATGATTGCGATTATTGCTGCTCTTTGGGGAGTAGTCATTTCAGCAATTTATATGTTGAGAGCCTATCGAGCTGTTTTCTTCGGTCCATTAATAAAAGCGGAGGGATGGATAAACACTAAGGATCTTTCTTTTTATGAATTTGCACCTATAACAATGCTCCTTGTTGTCCTATTAATCACCGGTATTTTTCCACATCTCATCCTCAACCTTGTAAACACTGCTTTTCGTTAAGTCCTGGGGAACTAGATGAGTGATGAGTGAACAATAAAAAAGAGCACCTTGAAGCTACAAAAGTTTTCATAATTTTTATTGAAGTACCATTCACTCTCAAAAAACCTAGATAAAGATTCTATGTTAGAAGCCCTCTCCTTAAAACTAATACGATACGAACCCCTTGCTAGCACTCTTTACTCATTATCCTTTATTTCTTAACTTGCCTGCATGAACCCATTATTTCTCGAATACACTGTAGTTTTACTTGGTATTATTTTGTTGATGGTTGAGGCCTTCCTCCCAGATCTCGATAAGAAAAAAATCGCATTGGCAGGTATTGCAGGTCTGTTTTTTGTGCTTTTCTTAACATGGATGCCACTGCATTCACTCTCTATAGAAAGCGCCCCCTTTTATACAACTGATCCCCTTGCTCTTTTTTTCAAGCGATTCATGATTGTAATGACGATCATTACTTTGTGGATGTCATTGGATTTTATTCCAGTAATTCAACGAGGCATTCCCGGAGAGCGTCCTGGAGCAGGTGTTGGTGAATTTTTTATCCTCCCAATTTTTGCATGCGCCAGCTTAATGTGGCTTGTCTCTGCGATTAGTTTCATCATGCTTTTTGTATCACTAGAATGTATGACAGTGGTGCTCTATATTTCTATTTCTTATCTGCGAAAAGATCCCAAAACCTTGGAAGCGGGTACAAAATATCTTATTTTAAGTGCTCTCACAACCGGGTTTCTCGTTTATGGAATTACTTGGATTTTTGGAATAACCGGGACTACCAGTATTGAACATCTTGCTGATAGCATCGCTCTCCTTCCTCCCCAATCATTAACACCTCTTCTTTTTGGGGTAGGACTTGTCTTGGTTGCTTTTTGTTTTAAAATTGCTGCATTTCCCTTTCAATTTTGGCTTCCTGATGTGTATCAGGGAGCTCCCACACCAATCACAGCCTTTCTTTCTATTGCTTCCAAAGCGGCTGGGTTCGTTTTACTACTTCGTTTTTTAGAACAACTCTATCTTATTCCAACGCTTGGAAAGAAAGTTTTTGCTGTCACTACCCTATTAGCCATGATGACACTCCTCTTTGGGAATCTCGCTGCAATGGCTCAAACAAACATGAAGCGTCTCCTTGCCTACTCCAGTATTGCTCATACCGGTTATGTTTTAATGGCTGTAGCTAGTATAGGTGCTGCTTTAGCTCTCCCTGCTATCGGATTTTATCTCGTTGCTTATTTAGCAATGACTTCACTGGCTTTTATTGTGCTCCTGATTGTGACTGAAACTTCAGGGGGAAATGAGATCTATTGTTTTCAAGGTCTGCATGAGCGTTCTCCGCTCCTTGCAGCTGCAATGACGGTGGCGATGATTTCATTAGCTGGACTTCCATTATCTGCAGGATTCTTTGGCAAATTTTTCATTTTTCAAGTGACCTTTCAACAAGGTCATTATGGATTGCTTGGAGTCGGTACGATCTCTGTCGTCGCTGGGATTTATTACTATCTCAAAGTCATTAAAGTCATGTATTGGAAGCAACCAAGCCAAGGTAGCGCTCCTATTACCCTTTCTAAGTTAACAACAGTACTCATTTCACTATTGATTGCTGTGATTCTGATCCTAGGGATTTATCCGACTCCCATATTAATGTCGCTCCAATAGTGCATTCCCCTCAGCTAAGAGTGTTGGAATTCGTAATTTCTCTTAGGAAAGAGATTGTTTGTAACTCTTGCCAAAGACCTAAAATACGAAAGTCCAATAAACACCAACGTCGTGAGTATTCCATCTTTGTTTCATAAATTTTTCCCTTCGATTTCCTTTCTCAAGGTAACTGCGACCGCTGTAGCTCCCTCTGAATATGAAAAAAAATTTATTAACCTCTGCTCCATATCTGTAGAAGAGGCCCTCCAGTCACTACAATCCTCCGAGCAGGGGCTTACTAGTGAAGAAGCCGAAAAAATCCTATCCCAGCATGGTCCTAATGATGTCGGCAAAAAAGAGGAAGAGAGTTTTTTCCATGAAATACTCACGCGCTGTAAAAACCCATTAGTAATTCAGCTTCTGGTTATTTGTGTTATCTCCATTTTAATGGGGGATCCGACGTCGGCAACTGTTGTCGGGTTTATGGTCATCTTGAGTATTGGCTTCGCTTATTTTCAAGAACATCGAACAAGCAAGGCTGTGGAGAAGTTGCGAGCTATGGTGCAAACAAACTGCCATTTATTGCGTAATGGAAAAGAGGTAGAGATTCCAATGGCTGAAATTGTTCCTGGGGATGTTGTTTCTCTTCAGGCTGGTTCGCTGATTGCTGCAGATATGCGTCTCATGAGTGCTAAAGATTTCTTTGTAAGCCAATCCACGCTCACAGGTGAATCGATGCCTGTTGAAAAAACAGTTCACTGGGCAAGCCCCAAGAATGGAGTTCAGCGATCAGCCCTAGAACTCTCGAATGCTGTTTTTCAAGGTAGTAATGTAATTAGTGGCAGTGCCAAAGCAGTTGTGATTAATACCGGTGTTGAAACATATTTTGGAGCAATCACACAAAAGCTTACAAGCTCTGCTGTACTCACAAGTTTTGAGCGGGGTATCGCTGGTTTTACCTGGTTAATGATCCGTTTTATGATCGTAATGGTAAGTGTTGTTTTTCTTATTATTGGAGTAAGAAATCATAATTGGGCAGAAGCATTACTCTTCGGTCTCTCCGTCGCTGTGGGACTGACTCCAGAGATGCTTCCAATGATCGTCACCGTCAATCTTGCCAAAGGGGCTATGGCTATGTCCAAAAAGAAGGTTATCGTTAAGCGCCTTAATGCCATCCAAAACTTTGGAGCTATTGATATTCTTTGTACCGATAAAACTGGGACGCTCACTCAAGATCGTGTGATTCTTGAAAAAAGTGTCGATGTGACCAATCGAGATAGTGATGATGTTCTTCGCTATGCCTACATGAATAGTTATTATCAGACAGGAATGCGTAACTTACTGGATGCCTCAGTGCTCTCGCATACAGATTTGGATGTGGATCGTGATTGTAAGAAAGTTGATGAGATTCCTTTTGATTTCCAACGCAAACGCATGTCTGTAGTGGTCGATTATGAGGGGGATCACGTCTTGGTGTGCAAAGGATCCGTGGAAGATATCTATAAGGTTTGCACTCATTATCAGGTGGACGATGAAATCTACATGATGATCGACCTCATTAAAAATGATCTGCTTGAAGAGTATGAAAAATTGAGTCGTGATGGATACCGTGTTCTTGGGATTGCCTACCGTGATTTCCCTCAAAATAAAACAACCTTTTCTATATCTGATGAAAGTGAATTGACGCTGCTAGGATATATTGCCTTCCTTGACCCTCCGAAAGAATCTGCCTACAAGGCTATTGCTTCACTCAAATCCTATGGAGTTTCCACTAAGATTCTCACAGGTGATAATGCGATTGTGACACGCAAAATATGTAAAGATGTAGGGCTTGAGGTAGATGAAGTCATTACAGGGGATCAGATTTTATCCTTAAGTGAAGAAGAATTAGGAACACTTGCTGAAAAAAATAATGTCTTCGCTCGTCTCACTCCATCCCAAAAAGAACAAATCATCCTTGCTCTTCAAAAAAAAGGTCATGTTGTAGGCTATATGGGTGATGGTATTAATGATGCCCTTTCAATGCGTGTAGCAGATGTTGGTATTTCAGTGGATACTGCTGTGGATGTCGCCAAAGAATCAGCAGACATCATCCTGCTTGAGAAAAGCCTCATGGTCCTAGAAGACGGTATTTTAGAGGGACGCAAGGTTTTTGGAAATATTTTGAAATATATTCGAATGGGGGCAAGTTCTAATTTTGGCAATATGTTTAGTATGGTTGGAAGTGCTTGTTTTCTTCCGTTTCTTCCGATGGCTCCAATTCAAGTTCTGATCAACAATTTACTTTATGATACCTCACAAATTGGTATTCCCTCCGACCATGTCGATGCTGAATATTTGTTACAACCTCGTAAATGGAATATCGGTAACATTAGGCGGTATATGGTTTTTATTGGGCCATTGAGTTCTGTTTTTGACTACGCCACTTTTTTCTTGATGCTTTATATCTTCCATTGCCACCTTTTTAGTAGTGTCGGTACAACTCCCGAAATGAAGTCATATTACGAAAAACTTTTTCACACAGGATGGTTTGTAGAATCAATCATAACACAAACATTAATCGTGCATATTATTCGGACTGCTAAAATTCCTTTTATACAAAGCATTGCGAGCCCATTTCTTCTACTGATGAGCTTTCTAATTATGGTGATAGGAGGAGTACTTCCTTACACTCCAATGGGAGCCTACTTTGAGATGGTACCTCTTCCAGCCATTTACTGGGCTTGGATTATAGGATTTGTTCTTTGCTATGCCACCATCACACATAAAGTGAATGTGTGGTGTCTCAAGCGGTATGGTATTAATTAGCCTTCATGCAAATTGTACTCCCCCTGAATTTCATTTTCACTCTGCCTGCATCTATCGTCTATACCCCCAAATATTTTATACCGATCACCTGCGGAAGCAGGGAAGCCAAATAGATGCTGCTTGGGGCTTGAATAGTAACTCGGCTGTTATGTGATCATACCCTCGACTTCACAATCCTTACGCAACTCTTCCCATTTGCATTCACATTTTTAAGATTATTTGAATCACTCCCTATGAAACCCTATTTTATCTCTACGGCCATCGACTATACCAATGCCGTTCCTCATATTGGTCATACTTATGAAAAAATATTAGCCGATGTGTTAGCTCGCTATCAAAGGTTACGGGACAGAGAAGTTTTTTTCCTCACTGGTGTTGATCAGCATGGACAAAAAGTTCAGCAGGCAGCCGAAAAGCAAGGAATCTCACCACAGGCCTTTACCAATGCCCTCTCTCAAGAGTTCCTTAATCTTTGGAAAGAACTCGGGATTTCTTACGATGCCTGGGCTTCCACAACAGATCCTATTCACAAGAGTGTTGTTCAAAAAATATTATCCCATCTTTTGGAGAAAGGATGGCTTTATAAAGCTTCTTACCAAGGTTACTACAGCGTTCGACAAGAGCAGTTCTTAACTGACAAAGAACGAGGGGTGGATGGTGCATTTGGAGATCAGTGGGGAGAAGTCGTTTT
Organism: Verrucomicrobiota bacterium; assembly: GCA_008932965.1. Lineage (GTDB taxonomy): Bacteria > Verrucomicrobiota > Verrucomicrobiia > Chthoniobacterales > UBA6821 > CAIWMF01. The sequence continues at coordinate 2,896 of WBXG01000030.1, read as the reverse complement.
TTTAGAAGAAGAAAACTGGTATTTTCGTCTTTCAAAATGCCATTCGTGGTTACTCTCTTTTTTGGAGAAAACTCCCAATTTTGTCACCCCCTCATTTCGTCAATCCGAACTCAAGAATGCGGTATTAAAAATGAATGGAGACCTCTGTATTTCACGCCCTAAAAGCCGCCTCTCGTGGGGGATTGAACTTCCTTTTGATCCAGAATTTGTGGTCTATGTTTGGTTTGATGCCTTAATCAATTACATCAGTTTTGCTGGGTACCTCCAGGAGGAGAGCAAAAATCATTTTTCAACGCTCTGGCCTTGTGATGCTCACTTGATTGGTAAAGATATTCTTATTCCAGCCCATGGTATCTATTGGCCTTGTATGCTCCATGCTATGGGCTTTTCAGATGATCAGATGCCCCATTTGCTAGTGCACGGTTTTTGGACACTAAACGGAGAAAAAATCAGTAAGAGTACTGGTAATGTTTTTGATGTTCATCAAGCAATTCAGCGATTTGGCCTTGCTGCACTTCGCTATTATTTGATGCGTGATGTGGTGATGGGGCGCGATGCTGATTTTAGTGAAGAACGTCTTTTAAGTCGCTATCATGCCGAACTAAGCAATGGACTTGGCAATCTTCTCAATCGAAGTTTAGGAATGGTGAGTCGCTATCGACCAGAAGGGCTCCTTCGCGTTTCGCTCACCGAGGAATGCACCACTCTCCTTGAAGAGCATCTCAACTTAGTGCATCGCTATTGTAAAGAAATGGACTCCTCACTCGTTCATGCTGGGCTCGAAACAATGGTGGAAATTGTCACACGAACTAACGTGTTTATTGACACAACAGCCCCATGGAAATTAGCTAAAGAACCGGATCAAGAGAGCCGTCTGTCAGCTGTTTTAATGACCCTTCTACAATCAATTCGTATTGCTGCGACACTCATTCTTCCAATTACTCCAGATGCTGGAGCAAAAATCTTGAGCCAACTGGCTCTTGAGCCGCTCGTGCTACGAGATGAAATCATCATTCCTGAGCTTCCTGAAAAATATTTTGCTGGGAGGGCGACTCCTGTTTTTCCACGCCTCCTAGAAGAGTTATCAACCGATGCCACCATCTCCCCAAAATAATTGATTCCTAACCTCAATAGTTCCAAACCCAATCACCTTTTTTAGAACAACTCTTTACGTCCTATTTCTATTCATGTTGTTTTGATGATCGTTGCGCAGCCCCTCCTGTCGATGTGATAGCGATACCGAGATGAGAAAGCTACAGATCCTACTCAATAACAGGCACCCCTTCTCTTTTGTGAGTCACTTGAAACCTTACCGATACCATCTCGAATATTATGCACTCTGTTTTGGAGCTTGGATAATTCAGTGTTTACCGTGGAGGTGGTTGAGACCTATTGGTAGAGCAATGGGAGGTCTCTTCTTTTTGTTAGATCGTCACCGTCGTCAGGTAGCCCTAGCTAATATCAAATCAGCTTTTGGAGATGAGTATGATGCAAAAGCATGCCTTCATATTGCTCAAAAATCATATAAGGTTTTTGCAGCCAGCATTTTAGAGCTACTTTGGTCTCCTCGTTTATCTCCTGAGATTATGGATGAAATCGCCACAATCGAAGTGGTAGATCCTATCAGCTCTCCAGAGCAATCGGGAGTTGCTGTGATTTATTGTTGTTTGCATGCTGCTAATTTCGAATGGACGGGACAGATTGCAGCTAGGCACACGGAAAGATTTCCTGTGATTGCTCAAAAATTCAAAAATCCACTACTCGGGAAACTCTTTAATGATTGGAGATCGAGTCTAGGACAAGAGGTGCTGCCTCAAGAGCAGGCGATGTTAAAATTATTCCGTTATCTTAAAACAAAGGGTAAGTTTGGTATTCTAGTAGATCTTAATTTAAAACCAGATGAAGGCCCTGTGATTGTACGTGCTTTTAATCGACTTTTAGTACCACTTACCCGTTTGCCTGCAGAGCTTGCACTGCGCACAGGTGCCCTCCTAGTTCCTGTAGAATGCCTCATACGGCCAGAAGGTGGCTATACTATTCGATTTCATTCACCTGTACCGATGACAAGCAATAGTAGTGTCGAATCGTTAACTCAAGCTTACTGGGATGTTTTAGAGTCAGGTATTCGACGTCATCCAGAATATTGGCTTTGGTCCTATAAACATTGGCGCTATCGTCCCTCTTCTGAGAAAAGAAACTGCTATCCTTTCTATGCCAATTGTTTTGATCAATTTGATCTACTTCTTGAACAACAACAAAAAAAGTGTTGTGAAGAAAAGAATCATCATTAAGAATCATCAACTTGAACTATTTATAAAAAATAGAATCTTCTTTCCAAATCACCTTACTATGAAAACACCTCCACTCATTGCACTCACTCTGTTCTTAGGACTTTCCATGACCTTCCTCGGTTGTAATACGATTCGTGGTGTTGGAGAGGATATCAGTGGTTCTGCCAATTTTGTTGAAAAAAAAATGACAGGAGATGATGCATCCAACTCTAACAACCCTCCGCAGTGGCCAAAATAAGAATCTCAAGCCCGAATAGTTCCTACTAATTTACTATGGAGACCGGGAAGCCAAGAGGGCTACTATGTGGCAGCTTGAAGTCCTCCATGGGTAGTGTGTATGCATCCATCGATCCTCGAAGATCATCATCTTGCTCGACTTGCTCCAGCTCGTCTCGCCCTTTCAGGGCTGCCTCCTAATATTCACACTCAATCTATTACGGCATATGTAAAGCTCCATGGCTACTGAGTTGGCATGAAATATCCGGGCTAGCCCGGATATTTCATACTGATCGTGACGAGGAGGCCGCGAAGGCTGATGGGGTAAGGCAGGCGAGCATTTTGATGCAGGGCTGTATGTGTACATACTGCCCAAATCAAAATGGGAG
>WBXG01000029.1 GCA_008932965.1 Verrucomicrobiota bacterium | reverse complement strand
GGGATACTTCATTCTTCTACAATGCAGCAGCAGGAAATCAAGACCTCATGAGTCAAAATATTTTCTGGAGTTTAGGAGTCAAATTTTAGTCCTATCAAAGGACCACCCTATCTCATAAAAATTCATTCAGGAAATATGATAGAGTGATTATCACAAAAACCCCCATTTTGACGTGTGCAGTAGGGACTCCTACAGACCGGCGTCACAATCCTTCTTCCGCCTTGTACTAATGAGCTTTGCACGGCGCCTCATGACACTTTAGTATGAAATATTCGGGTTAACCCGAATATTTCATCCCGATCTACTGCGGAAGCCGGGAAGTTAGATGGATGCTGCGTTGATCTCGAAGTCTTTCTCGGGCAGTGTGTATACACACAGCCGTCGTCAGACTTCATCGCTCGCCTTGCCCCATCTGCCTTCGCGGCCTCCTCGTCACGATCAGTATGAAATATTCGGGTTAAGTCTGCTGCTCATGAAAATATCTTCTGAAACATTAAAAAAACAAGAGGCTCCAAGTCGAATCGCAATCACCGGCGGACGTGGTCGATTAGCAGGTCTTGTAGCCAATTTTCTGAATAATGCAGGATACGATGTTGTTCTTTTTTCGCGTACAGGGGGAGAGGAGTTTCAAAAACTCAATGACCTTTTGGATCCTGTGGTAATGGCCACTTTTGATTCAGTGATTCATGCTGCTTGGAGCACCGTTCCTTTTATAAGCGAGCAGGATCCTGGGCGTGAGGAGCGTGAAGATATACCGCTTTTAAAAAAGTTATTAGAGGCTGCAAGGCTTGCTTCAAAAGAAGCAAAGAAACTTCGATTTTTATTTTTTTCTTCTGCCTCCGTCTATGGAAATACCGTAGAAGAGCCCGTGACAGAACAAGGTGCTACTCGTCCTATCAGTCGATATGCTCAGAATAAGTTGCTAGCAGAAGAAATGATTCTTAAGGCCTCCCAGGAGGACTCTTCATTCCAGCCTATTTTGTTACGGATTACTAATGTTCTTGGTTTTCTTTCTAACCCAAAATATCCACAGGGAATTCTTCCTCGCATGATTGCAGCAGCAAACACGCAAGAAACGGTCACAATCTGGGGCGACGGCCGTTGTAGTAAGGATTACCTTTGGATCGATGATTTTCTCTCCGCCTTACAAGCGGCTTTAAGCCTACCAACTAGTGGTATTTTTAATATAGGTTCAGGGAACAATTTTTCTATCTTGGAATTAGCACTTGCAGTAGAGCAGGCATTGAATGTTGTTTTGTCGGTTCAATACCATGAACGCTACGCTTGGGATGTAGCTCATTCTTGCATCGACTCTTCGAAATTTTCTAAACTTACAGGATGGAAGCCTCAGAAAAATATTCTAGAAGAAATTAGAAAACTGCTTGTATGAAGATGTTTTTTTTATCGTTGATGCGTCGCTGTTTCTTTTTTCCAAAGCGACTTTTTTTTTGGTGGAGACGACGTGAGGTGGAACATTCCAATGCCTCAGAGCCTATACTAGCTTTAGGGAGAGTTTTAGAAAACCGTACTGTTATTCATGGTGGAGCAGTCAAGCTTCTTGCATTACGTGATGCTTTTTCAATCAATGAAAAAAAAAGCAACATTCTCTATTTGGTGAGCAGTGCTCAACCTCCCTTTTCCCAGGACCTCGTTAAGAAGGCACGCCGCTGCGGAATGATCTTCGTTTGGAATCAAAATGGAGTAGGGTATCCTGCATGGGCAGGGGAGGGAACGGAGGGTCATAATGCTCCGATGAGGCGATTGCGAGCATTGGCAGATTATGTCATTTATCAAAGTGCTTTTTGTCGGGAGTCAGCAGAGTTTTTTTTAGGGCCCTGCTTAGCACCCAGTGAAATTCTTTTTAATCCGATTGATCTTGGTACTTATTTTCCTTCACCCATACGTCCTCCACTCTCTCCACTACGCCTCTTGACTCTTGGCACCCATGGTTATGCTGAACGTGTTTTTTCAACATTGGAGTGTTTGAAAAATTTAGTTGATGCTGGATGCGATGCTGTTTTAACAATCGCTGGAAAATGTGAATGGCCTCAAGGGGTCGCATTAGTGAAGCGTGAAATAGGACGTCTTGGACTCACTGCACGCGTGACTCTTCTGCCTCCCTTCAGTCAAGGAGAGGCAGTAAGGCTTTATCAATCTCATCACATCGTGCTTCATCCAAAATATCTCGATCCGTGTCCTACGGTTGTTTTGGAGGCATTAGCCTCGGGATGTCCTGTTGTTGGATCTGCTTCTGGAGGTCTTCTGGAGCTTGTTGATGAAGAGTCAGGGGTGTTAATTCCAGCGCCGCTTGATTGGAGTCAAATGATCACACCGACCGGAGCAGCCTTAGCAAAAGGTGTTTTAAAAATAGTTCCTCATTTTGAATCCTACGCCTATGCTGCACGAATTCGTGCAGAGGCTCTCTTTGACCAAAAGCGTTGGGTAGCCAGGCACCAAGAGATTTTTATCTCTCTACTAAGAAACCGCAGAATTCCTTTATGAAGCCACCTCCACCTCTTGTTTCTGTCTTGATGACTGTTTTCAATGCAGAAAAATATTTAGCAAAATCAATTGAGAGTATCTCTCACCAGACATTCAGCGATTGGGAATTTTTAATTGTTGATGATGCATCAACGGATGATTCAGTGAAGATTGCACAAGAGTATGCATGGAAAGATCAACGTATTCGAGTGATTCAAAATGAGGTCAACAAAGGCCAAACAGCCTGTTTGAATCAAGGTCTCAATGAGGTCCGTGGAAAATGGACTGCTAGGCAAGATGCAGATGATCTCTCTTTGCCAACGCGCTTGGAGCAGCAAATGAATTGTGTTTCACACCATCCGACTCTGGCATTAGTAGGCAGTTGTGGTTTCATGATTGATTCCTTAGATCGTCTTGTTGGGTTATTGGATGTTCCTTTACGACAGGAGGTCATTTATTGGAGCGCACCAATAGCGAATCCTTTTTTACATACCTCTGTTTTGTTTCAAACAGATATTGTGCGCTTCCTAGGAGGGTACGATGCCACTTATCACATTGCACAAGATTACGATCTTTGGGGTAGACTCATGGCTGGTGGATATGAAACAAAAAATCTCTCAGAGCGCTTGATCTGCTATCGACATTTATCTCATTCTTTGTCCCAGAAAAATCAACAGCAGACGCTTCAAGAAATTTCGATCATCTCGGAGCGCTTGGCTGAAGAAATTTTTCGAGAGGATCTTTCGCAACAAGAACGAGCTCTTTTGCAAGGTTGGCGTTTCCCTACTAAGCAAACAGCCTTTTGGGAATTGTATCGCAAGCTATCCTATCCATTGTTACGAGAAAATATCTTGATTCAAAAAGATCATGCTCGTTTTACTGCAGCACTCTATCTCAATATTGCTGGGGGCTCCTTTGGTATTTCAAGGCTCCCAAACCTCATCGCTGCATGTGTTGAGGATCTTAGTTTTGTAATACGCTGGGTCTGGGAGCGCTTATCTTCAAAAAGTTTCTGAGTAGTAGTTTTCCCTCCTGGGTTAAAATAGACTCAGGATGAAATTGAACTCCCCAGAGTGGAAATTCCTGATGACGAAGTGCCATGATTTCACCCTCCTCTGTTTCTGCGCTGATTTCTAAGCATGATGGGAATGTTTCCCGTCGTACCAAGAGGCTATGATAGCGCATTGCTGAAAAAGGATTTGGAAGATTTTGAAAAAGTGCGCTTCCATCATGGTGTATTAAAGAGGTCTTTCCATGCATCAGTCTTGAAGCTTGGATAATCTCCCCTCCAAAAACTTCCGCAATGCATTGATGACCGAGGCAGACCCCTAGGATGGGGATTATTCCACTGAATGATTCAATAAGCTGCTTGCTGATACCCGCATCGGAAGGCCTTCCTGGTCCAGGGGAGATGCAGAGAGAATTTGGTCGGAGCGCCTGAACCTCTTCAAGAGTGATCTTATCGTGCCGCACCACCAGTGGCTCTGCTCCAAGTTCTCCAAAATAATGAACTAAGTTATAGGTGAAAGAATCGTAATTATCGATCAGGAGGAGCATGTTTTTATAATCCCAGTCATTCGATTCTACATCAATGATACAAAAGTGATCAAAAATTAGCGCTTGAGATTGTGATTTTTCTCAAATCGGACAACCTCTCGTTTCATTTCACGATCAGCATCTTTCTTTTTCAAATCGTGCCGTTTATCACCAGCATTTTTTCCTTTACCAATGCCTATCTCCACTTTGACTTTTCCTTTTTTCCAATAAAGTCGGAGTGCCGGTAGTGCTCGGCCATGGCGTAAGGTTTGTTCTGCTAGGCGACTTATTTCTCCTTTATGGAGAAGTAGCATGCGGGGGCGCTTGGGATCATGGGTTTCGTGACTTGCCTGGGCATAGGCCTGAATCGTTGCATCATAGAGAAAAACCCCTTTTTTCTCGACTCGAGCAAAAGCACCAAGTAGATCAACATGGCCGTTGCGAATTGATTTCACCTCTGTCCCTAGCAAAGAAATACCTGCCTCTACACGATCACAGATTTCAAAATCACGAAGCGCTTTTCGATTCAGTACGATATCAGCGCTCATAAGAACTCAAAAATGGACCGGCCTATAATGCTCCTACTGCGATAGGAGTCGATCGACTATTCCAGGGTGTCTTTCTCGGAGAGTAAATTTAAGATAGAAACATTACCTGCAGCAATTTCTGAAAGAGCAATATCAGCAAGTCCCATGTTATAAGAATTGTCAATCAAAGGACGACTACCTGCCATGAGCTGACGCACACGCTTGCTAACCATATTAATAAGGAGTTGTTTGTTGGGGACAACTTGTGAGGCTTGCTCGATAATTTGAGAATTCATAAATGACTAGGGATTTTAAAAATGGGGAGTGTGATTTCTAAAGTAAAAGTGGCTTAACGGCAATAAGAATTACAAAAGCCTTATGAAAAGAAGTGAGTCATGATCTCTGTAAAAAAAATTCTCTACTTATCCTATTCAAGGCTCTTGCTGGACGAAGGGAGTGAATTATAAAAAGAGAGGATTTTTTCTGCGATTGCCTCTGGGGTGAGGCCATATTTTTTTCGTAAAATTGGGAGAGATCCATGCTCAATAAATTGATCTGGCCAGCCGATACGGACGAGGGGCGTTTTTATCTGCTCATCTTCAAGATGCTCAGCAACTGCAGTTCCAAAGCCATTAAGAAGAGCATGATCTTCTAGTGTAACAATCAAATTCGTTTTTTTTGCAAAGAGAGAAAGAGTTTTTGTATCAAGTGGTTTAATCCAGCGAGGATTAATGACAGCGGCCTCAATGCCGTGTGCAGCAAGTAAAAGAGCAACTTCTTGCGCTATTGAACAAAAATTTCCTAATCCAAAAAGAGCCACATCTTTTCCCTCGAGTAGTACTTCTGCATGACCGATGGAAAGAAGCTGAGGATTTTTTTTAGGAATCGCTCCAGTGCCTGCTCCCCGAGGGTAACGAATAGCCATCAATCCTTTTTTAGCCTGGGACATCGTCCAGAGCATATCAACAAATTCCTCCTCATCTTTGGGCTGCATTTGAATCACATTGGGGATAGCGCGTAGATAGGCAATGTCAAAAAGGCCATGGTGTGTTGGGCCATCATCTCCGGAGAGTCCAGCCCGATCCATGCAGAGATTAACATGGAGGTTTTGAAGTGCAATATCGTGGACAAGCATATCAAAAGCCCGCTGCATAAAGGTTGAATAGATAGCTAGGAACGGCTTCATTCCTTGTGTTGCCATCCCTGCTGCAAAAAGTGCAGCGTGACCTTCAGCGATACCAACATCATAAAATCGGTTAGGATGCCGCTTGGAAAAATGTATTAAACCTGTTCCATCCGGCATAGCAGCTGTGATAGCCACGAGTGATGGGTCTTGATCGGCAAAAGTAGAGAGTGATTTCCCAAGGATCTCAGAGTAGGTGGGGGTTGCTGCAATATCGGTCTCTCCGGTTTCAGGTTGATATTTTCCAAGTCCATGAAACTTATCAGGCTTAGCAATAGCAGGGGCATAGCCTTTCCCTTTTTCTGTTAAAATATGGAGAATAACAGGCTCTTGCTGAGTCTTAAGAAATTCAAAGGTCCGAATGAGTAGTGGAATATTGTGGCCATCAATAGGGCCATAGTATCGAAGACCTAGGTTTTCAAAAATGACACTAGGTAAAAGGATTTGTTTAAAACTCGTCTCTATTTTGTGAGCGAGATGACGAGCTCTTTTTCCACCAATCCATTCTACAAATTTAGCCGCTTGTTCGTGAAGATGAGCGTAAGCAGGGCTTGTGGTAATACGATTAAAATGTTGAGCAATCGCTCCGGTATTTTTAGCAATCGACCATTTGTTGTCATTTAAAACCACAATGAGACGTTGTGTGGTAGCCGCTACATTATTTAAGGCTTCATAGCTGGAGCCACAAGTAAAAGCGGCGTCACCAGCCACGACTACCACATGCTCTTTCCCATGGTAGTGATCCCGTGCTGCAGCCATTCCAAGTGCTGCTGAAAGAGCTGTTCCAGCATGTCCTGCACCATAACAATCGTGCTCACTTTCGCTGCGTAATAAAAATCCATTAAGTCCCCCATGCTGGCGAATGGTTGCTAAGCGATCACGACGACCCGTGAGCATTTTATGAATATAACCTTGATGGCTGACATCAAAAAGAAGCTTGTCATCGGGAGTGTTAAAGACGCGATGAAGGGCAATGGTCAATTCTACAACTCCCAAGTTAGGTCCGAGGTGGCCTCCTGTCTGTGAAAGTGAGGTGATGAGTTCTTGCCTGATTTCTTCCGCTAATGCAGGGAGATCGGCCTCTGGCAACGCATGCAGTGCATCTCGTGAATCGATGAAGTTAGGTTGGCTCACAATAAAAAATAACAACCTCGATTTCTTTGTCAGTAAAGGGGCGCTGCTAGGAAATGAGTCATGAAAATGAAAAGTCGTGCTGGCAAGTAGAAGATAATTTTATAATTTGCCACAGGTCACAAGCCCTATCTTTAGTGAGTCCTTTTTCTTCTCGCTCCTAATATTGAGAGAGCGGCTTAGTCGACTGTTGAATCAAATGGCTTTAATGAAGCTTCACCCCGAGCATTTCGCGAAATAATATCAATGCGTTGCTCTGCTGTGGTTAATTTTTCTTGGCACAATTTTAAAAGAGCTACTCCCTCCTCATAACGATTAATCAAGGTCTCCAGTGGAGGTGGTGTTGTTTCAATGGTGTTCACAATTGTTTCCAATCGCTCTAATGCAGATTCAATAGAGGTGGGTAAAGGGGATTTTTTTTCATTCATAAATTCAATGCACAAGATCGAACGTTGACGTACAAGATAGTATGAATTAGTTTTTCTGGAACCTTAAAAAATATTTTTGATAATATTATCTGTTGAAGTCCTATTTTTCATGAAGAATAAAAGCCTCATTTTCTCTCCATTATTTACTATTTTCGTGCTTCTTTCTTCTGTGGGTTGGGGTGTGGAACCCTCTGTTTCATCTCCTCCAGTAACATCAACGGAAATTTCTGAGTTAACTGGGACCACTGAAGCTCCTCAAATGCTCCTTCCTTCCGAAGGTGATCCCCACTCCTCCAAAGTCTCTGATGAGACCACTCCAAGCTATCGCAAATATAGCTCCGTACATGTTGATGGCCCCTATATTGCCATGACTTTTGATGATGGTCCTAGTCCCACACTCACTCCCCGCCTTTTAGATATTTTGAAAGAAAAAGGGGTAAAGGCGACCTTTTTTGTGATTGGACAAAATGTTGTTCATTCGCCTGAAATTGTAGCACGTGCTGCTGCAGAGGGACACGAAATTGGAAATCATAGCTGGAGTCATCCTTCGCTCACTAAAATCTCTGAGCAACGTGTTCAAGAAGAGGTTCAAAAAACCTCAGATGCAATTTCAGAAGCAACTGGAAAAAAGCCAACCTTGTTAAGACCTCCCTATGGCGCCATCAATCTCCGCACAGGAAAAATGATCGAGGAGAAAGATGGTCTTACGATTATCCTCTGGTCAGTCGATCCACTCGATTGGAAAAGTCCAGGTGCTAATGTGGTAGCTCAGCGTCTCATCGCTGGTGCAAAACCTGGAGCGATTACTCTTTCTCACGATATCAAACCTGGAACGATTCAAGCGATACCTGAAGTCATTGATGCGCTTAAATCAAAAGGATATAAATTTGTGACTGTCTCTGAACTTATTGCTCTTGAGAGTAAAGCTCCCATCTCAGCTGATAAGGGCACAAAAACAAAGTAAGTGGTTTGATAATACTCTAACTAGGAGTTTTTTAAATTACCGAAGCTCATCATCGAGTATAGATTCTTCATCTATTCTTTCGCTGCTACTCCTCTGCGTTGACTCGCTCACTTCTGCTCGTCTCGCCCTTTCAGGGCTGCTTAAAGAAAGTCTCTGGCAGTCCCCCCGCCGTTTCCCGACCGCTGGTGGTGCCCCATCAGCCTTCGTGGCCTCCTCGTCACGATCAGTATGAAATATGCGGGTTAACCCGCATATTTCATACTGATCTACTACGAAAGCCGGGAAGTCAGATAGATGCTGCGTTGAGCTCGAAGTCTTCCTCGGGCAGTATGTACTCATACAGCCGTCGTCAGACTTCATCACTCGCCTTGCCCCATCAGCCTTCGCGGCCTCCTCGTCACGATCAGTATGAAATATGCGGGTTAATGGGTTAGTATGCGGATCTTCACTGAAGGATTTTATCTCTAAGAGGGGGGCAGTAATCTTTTCTAGTTCGATCATGCTATTTGGACTGATCTCTTTCTTTTTAATCTCATTAATAATGGCATGTATCTCATCGGTCTCTTGGGCTAACCATCGATCCTGTTCTTGAAGCTCTTCTCGATTGAATGACAGCTCTTCTAAATTTTTAACTACTTTATTGCAAAGAGCGCTATTGGCATTGGCATGCTCTCCAAGTTGTTGAAGCTCTTTGAGTGGGAGAATCTGATGCTCTTGGCAGAAGTAGTAGAGTTGTTTCAAACGATCAAAGTTTGTGTGAGCATGATTATATCTCTTTGAAATCAAATCATAGTAACTCTGATAAAATATTTCTCGTGTGGCTTTTTTAACTTCATGATCCATGAGATCTGAAACACAAGAGGCAGCAACAACTCGAATCGAATGAATCTGAATTCCCATTTTAGTATCGAGAATTTTTTTTGTAGAGTCGGTTAGCTTTTTAAGATTACGTGTCTGTTGATTAATGCTCAGATCGTCAATGCTGATATCTTCGGTCCATTCAATAATCTTTTGATGTGAGGCCATGAGATCTTGGATTTCTTGAATTGTTCTGCTATCAACGATCCCATTAAAAAATTTATGATGAATTTCCGGTGATAGGAGATTTTCTAATACTCTTATATTAGCGCTAGACTCATTGAAGAGATCTTGATCATCGATATCTTCACGATCTAAATACATTTGTCTTGAAAACAACTGATTCTTAAACACGTGAAGCATTTCTTCATCTTCTGAATCACTTACATCCAATTGATTTTTCAAAATTGGGATTTTATCTTCTCCTTTCAGGAAATGAGAGTTGGTGTGAATTATCTCTTCATTATTACCAAAGGTAATGTGGCGATCATTCCTCGTGTATGGAATAGAATCATCTCTGATCTCTCTCTCTCTTACAGGATGAGAGCAGCTAGAAGCACCACCAAAAGCTACTAATCCTAACAAAATAGTACCACCAATTTCCCATGAATCCCAAGATATTTCTTCGTTTTGAGGAATTGCAAGATCTTCCTGTAGTTGGGAAATGACATTGATAATAATATTGGAAGAGAGCAAGGGATCGTAGTGAGTGCTCCTGGGATAGGGCAATAAGACCTGTGAATCTTCTCTAAGGTTACTCTTCTCTCGTTCAGAAATGGGGTCTTGCTCAATAGTAACCTCATTTGAGAAAGCAGATGCTTCTCGATTTTTCCAGTCGCAATAGAATTGTGACATTACAAGGGAAACGAGCAGCAGGCTCTTTTTCTTTTGTTCTAAAGGGGCAAGATAGTAATACTCTCCTGGAGTGCCAAGGCGTAGGATTTGGTGGGCTCCTTCTCCCATCTTAAGCTCATAGAGGTGGTCTGTATCACTAGGGGCGATGCTATTAAGATAAGAAAGGTATTCATCAGTAGTGATTACTTTTTCTTCTTGGGGCACGGAAGCTAGCAGAGAGGAGATCCCAAGTCCTAGTACAAGAATACCTAAGAAAAAAGGGGTGGTAAGATGTATCTTTCGAAACATGATCATTCTAATTTTAAAATGAAATGGAATGATCACCTAACACCATCCCGAGATGCTCGTGGAATAAATGGTGTTGGAAAGCCTTTTGGCAATCGTTGCACTTTACCTTCAGGCATTTTAACAAAAGCCAAAGATTGCTTGCAGGTTACTAAGAGCAGCCCATCAGAGGGGCGATGAATGTTAAAATGACACCAAAAACGTGCTGCACTTATTTTTCCAATCCAGCTTTCAACTTCCACCAGGTCACCTAAGAGAGCAGGATATCGATAATCAATTTCAGTGCGAAGAACCACTGGAAAAACAGAGGTTTCCTTCATAGTAGCCCAATCCATTCCATATTCTAAGGCTAATAGAGTTCGCGCTGTTTCAATAAAGCGAAGGTAGGCAATGTTGTGAACAACCCCAGCAGCATCTGTATCATAAAACATCACACTAATGGGCGTCATCATAGGATGTTGTTCTGAAAAAAGAATGCTGTTGTCTAGAGTGCTCATAGAGAGGAATTGATTTCTTGAATCAATCCATTAACAATAAGAAGTTCTCGATTGCCGCGGGAAGCGAGAACAGGATCATGTGTCACTGCAATTAAAGTACGACGATCCTGCTGGGTCATTTCTAAAAGAAGATCAATAATGGTAGCCCCTGTGGCAGCATCAAGATTTCCAGTAGGTTCATCAGCAAAAAGAATTGTTGGATTATTCATTAAAGCACGGGCAATGGCAACCCTTTGTTGCTCTCCTCCGCTAAGTTGAGAGGGAAGGTGATCGAGTCGATTCCCAAGTCCCACGCGGTCTAGCAGATCTTTTGCTTTAGCTTCATATGGTTTTCCTAGAAGCATTGCAGGAAGATGGACGTTTTCAAAAGCAGTTAACTCAGGTAATAAAAAATAGGATTGAAAGACAAATCCCATACGTTCATTACGAAGAAAAGAGAGGAGATTGTGCTTCATTGTAAAAAGGGGATGGCCCTCAAAAATGACTTCACCAGCGCTGGGTCTCTCAAGTCCTGCAAGGGTGTAGAGTAAGGTTGATTTGCCTGCTCCAGAAGCACCACGAAGAAAGAGCACCTCTCCTTTGGCTACTTCCAGATCGATTCCACGGAGAATTTCAAGTGAACTATTTCCAAGTCGATATGTCTGACGTAATCCGCGTGCAGTAAGATGAGGAAGGGAGGGCATAGAAGAGAGGTGTTAGTTAGGATAGGGTTAGCCCGGATATTTCATACTAAATTTTCTACAGATTCTAGGAAGCTCTATGGTTGTTGCGTTGGTCATGAATTGTGATTGGGATATTAGGAAAATAGACAGTCCGGCATGACTATCCTTACCCGTCTTATAATAATGAGCTTTGTACGATGCTTCATGAGAGTTTAGTTTGAAATATTCAAGCTCAATAACTGCATAATAAGTGTCGATGTACTTTTAGGAAAAAAGATTTAAAAACTCTACTCATAATGCATTTCTATTACTTGCTTTCAAACCCTCTTCCTCAGAGCGCAAACGTCTCCCTAAAAGTTCTTTGATAGCGGATTGAGGTGATTTTCCTTGATCCAGAACAGCAACAACTTCATCGATAATGGGAGTATCAATGCTAAGCTTGCGCGCACATTCTTGAGCGCTACGAGCTGTAAAGAGACCCTCTGCAATCATCGTCATCGAGTGCTCGATTTCTAATGGAGATTTTCCTTGAGCGAGTTGCCATCCAAATTGATGATTGCGACTTTGGGGGCTAAAGCAGGTTGCCATCAAATCACCGATGCCACTAAGCCCATTAAAAGTTTGAGGGCGTCCTCCCATAGCAACGCCGAGTCGTGTCATCTCTGCTAAAGCACGTGTCACAAGTCCTGCTCGAGCATTCTCACCCATTCCTAATCCGTCAGAGACTCCAGTAGCAATGGCGAAAATATTTTTTAAAGCTCCTCCTAATTGAATACCAGCAATATCAGTACTAGTGTAGGCACGATACTGTGTTTGATGAAAAATCGGCTGAAGCAAGGCAAGATGAGATTCTTCTCTACTTCCAAGAACTCCTGCAGCAGGGAGTCCTCGAGCTGTTTCTCCGGCTAAATTAGGACCTGATAAAACGGCAATAGAGGCTGTAGGTATTAATTCTCCAAGGATATCACTCATGAGTTTTCCACTCGTAGGCTCTATCCCCTTAGTGCAACTAATAAGAGTCTTGCTGGAAGAAGAGAGCATGTAGGGAGCTAACACGTGAGCAACAGAACGAAAAAACTTGGAGGGAATGACAAAAAAAATGATTTCCGCTTCGGAGGCTTTTTCAAGGCTTGTAGTACAGTTAATATTTTCAGGAAATAGGATTCCTGGTAAATAACGAGCGTTGAGGCGTGACTCTTTAAGAGCTTGAAGATGCCTGGCATCGTGACCCCAGAGAGTCACACTTTTAC
Organism: Verrucomicrobiota bacterium; assembly: GCA_008932965.1. GTDB lineage: Bacteria > Verrucomicrobiota > Verrucomicrobiia > Chthoniobacterales > UBA6821 > CAIWMF01. The sequence continues at coordinate 8,744 of WBXG01000029.1, read as the reverse complement.
CAGCACGCGCAAAAATCAGTGCCAGGGCACTTCCCCAGCTTCCTGCTCCAATAATACTAAGAGATAGTGATGAGGGGGAAGATGACATGATCTTATTTTTTGGGTTTTTTAGATTCAAAGCGTGGTTCTGTTCCTGCAAGAAGCCGCTTCATATTTCCGCGATGACGCCAGAGAGCTAAGCCTCCCATAAGGAGGGAAACAACAACAGAAAGCCAATCTCCAGTAAGCCAGAGAGGCCAGTTAGGAAAAAAATGACCGCATAGATAAAAAAGAATGACTGTTGTTGGAAGCATGATAGAAGCCACGATCGAAGCAATAGAGACATAGCGTGTGGTCATAAAAACAAGACCCCAACTTCCTAAGCAAAACAGAAAAGATCCAGGAAACATTCCCACAATAATACCGGCTGAGGTTGAAATTCCCTTGCCTCCTCGAAAATGTAGCCAGATGGGAAAATTATGTCCCAGTAAGGCTGCTAATGCAGCAATAGCTCCTGGAGCGGAGTGGGGACTTATAGAAGCATTATTGCTCCAGAGCATTGCTAAAAAAACTGGAAACCACCCTTTCAAAAAGTCGACAGCAAAGACACTGTATCCCCATTTTTTATTGAGCACACGCATCACATTAGTAGCACCAATATTACCACTTCCATGAAGGCGTATATCAATACCACAACAGAGCCCAGCCAAATAACCGGCTGGTAAAGAGCCAATCAAGTAGGCTCCGAGTGCGATGATAACAAGGGGGACGAAAAAATTCATGATTGTCAAAGTAGCTTAAAGAAGAAGAATAGGGAATGGATTCTAAAAAAATATTTCTATGAGGCCAATACTCTTTTTAGCTCTTCTTTTTTTAGTGGTAACCCAATCGCATTCTCAATCTGCTACTCCCATGAATCATTCTTCTTCAAACGATGTTCCCGTACGGCTCGTAGGTCTAAAGGGTCTCCCAGGACCTGTAGTCATGGTTCCTCGTGTGGTTAAAACCGATGAGGAATGGAAAAAAGAGCTTGGTGAAAAAGTCTATAAAATCTTGCGAGCTCGGGGAACGGAACCTCCCTTTTGTGGTAACCTCCTCGATAATCACCAAGAGGGAATTTATTTTTGTGCAGGATGTGACTTGCCTCTTTTTTCCTCTGCCTCCAAATTCCACTCAGGAACAGGATGGCCAAGCTTCTTTCAACCCTACGCTCCGGAGAATATCGTGACCCAACATGACACTTCGCATGGAATGGTACGTGATGAAATTCTCTGTGCTCGGTGCGGGGGACATCTCGGTCACGTTTTTCCTGATGGGCCGCCACCAACAGGACTTCGTTATTGTCTGAATGCTGCAGCGCTGATTTTTAGGACAAAAGAAAAATTTTTACAAAAGAAAGATTAACGCGCATATTTCATACCGATTCTGCTGCAGCTTGCGAACAACTGATGGATACTGCGTCAGCTTCGAATTGCTCCTCGGGCAGTATGTACTCATACAGCCGTCGTCAGACTTCATCACTCGACTTGCCCCATCAGCCTTTGCTGCCCCCTCATCACGATCAGTATGAAATATGCGGGTTAAAGCAATTGTACATGCTTCATAGGAAGGTTATTGGAGTCAAAAAATGTTTTCGGGGTTAAAAGGTGTTACTTTAATCGAATTATCATCATCATCAGGTCCAACAAAATTAGCACTTTTCACCTTCTCAACCAATTTCATCTGCTTTGGTGAGATCATCTGCTTTGGTGATATTTTGGAACCATTGGTGCTCTTGTCTGGATCAAAGTAATCTTTAATTCTTTGTGAGAAATTTTCATACGTTTTCATTATTCCAAAATTAAGAGTTGGCATCCTAAAACGTGCTAGGAAGGAAGAAATATTGAAATTACCTTTCACTCCATTACTCCAGGTGGAAGGAAAGGTTTTTTTTTCTGATGCCCCAACTGCTGGACTGAAAGATTCTGTTCCGTGAACTTGCATAACATTTTACTTTTCAATATAACCCTGTGCTATTGGAAAACGTCGGCCCAGGCCAAATGCTTTACTGGTGACTTTTAAACCAGGAGCAGATTGCTGGCGCTTGTATTCATTACGATAAATTTGATGAATAACCCAAAGGATTGTTTTTTTAGCGAAGCCTTGATTCATGATTTGAGTGACAGATTGATTTTCTTCTAAGAACAGTTCAAGAATTTTATCTAAAATATCGTAGGGAGGGAGGGAGTCCTGATCTTTTTGGTTCGGTCGAAGTTCAGCGCTAGGGTCTTTTTGAATGGAGTTCCAAGGGATAATTTCCTTCTCACGATTGATCCAGTGAGCCAGTTGATAAACAACAGTTTTTGGAACATCACCAATAACTGCTAAACCACCACACATATCCCCATAGAGAGTGCAGTAGCCCACAGCAAGTTCGCTTTTATTTCCTGTGGTGAGAAGAAGGCCTCCCAACTTGTTGGAAAGAGCCATCAGGGTGACTCCGCGGAGGCGAGCTTGGAGATTTTCCTCAGTTAACCCGGATGTTTCATCCCGATCACCTACGGAAGCTGGGAAGCTAGATGGATGCTGCGTTAGATTCCCATTTTGACTTGGGCGGTAAGGACTCATACAGCCCTGCGTCAAAATACGTGCCTGCGTTGACTCGCTCGCTCCTGCTTGTCTCGCCCTTTCAGGGCTACCTAAAGGAAGTCTCCGACAGTCTCCCCCGTGGTCTTCCGACCGCCAGTGATGCCCATCAGCCTTCGCGGCCTCTTCGTCACGATCAGTATGAATTATCCGGGTTAAGTCCTCTTTCAAATGTTTAAATGGTTCTTGAAAACTCTTTTTTGCCTCCTCGAAGAGTGGAGTAATAGGAAGGGTGAGGTGGGAGATACTCAAGTTATTGGCTAATGCAACAGCATCATCAATGCTCCCTTGAGATGAGTAGGGGCCAGGCATCAGGATTCCAGTGACTCTCTTTGCACCAAGGGCTGCAGTAGCGAGTGCAGCAACCACTGCAGAATCGATACCACCACTGAGTCCGAGGAGGGCATGTTCCAAGCCGCATTTACTAAGGTAATCCCTAATACCAAGGACCAAGGCATCGTGAAGTTCCTGCATCGAATCTATTTTCTTAAAAATTTCGAGTGCTCGCTTTGTTTCTATTGCTCCATAAGAAGGCAGGGAGAGGTCAATTACATTTTTTTCTTCGATGTATCCTTGAAAAAAAGCGCAGGGATTACCTTGAGCATTGATGACTAAGGAATGTCCATCAAAAATCAGCTGATCGTTACCCCCAACGGAATTGCAATAGACAATGGGGCGCTGGAATCGCTCTGCTTGCGCCTGTAGCATTGCAAGACGTTGTGCCGGTTTGCCTAATTGAAAAGGAGAAGCACTTAGGTTTAAAATAATTTGCGCTCCTTGAACAATGAGTTCTTGAACTGGATCAACGCTATAAAGATCACAAGGTAAATATTCGGGAGTCCAGAGATCTTCGCAGATTGTGATTCCCCAGATTTTTCCTAGATATGAAAAGCAGGTTGATTGATTGCCGGGCTCAAAGTAACGAGCTTCATCAAAGACATCATAGGTAGGGAGAAGGCGTTTATGGGCCACACAAGGTGGGGCTCCTCTTTGCAAGAGTGCAGCTGCATTGTAAAGTGACTTTCCTTTACTGTTTTTATTTTTATCCACAAAACCGACAAGGAGAGGGACCGTTCCAATTTTTTTTTCTAAAGAAGAGAGGCTCTTCAAATTCTCATTAATAAAATGCTCAGAAAAAAGAAGATCCTGTGGCGGGTATCCAGTAAGTGCGAGTTCTGGTGTGATAACAAGATCAGCTCCTTGTGCAACGAGTTCTTTATACGCATTAAAAATCAAGGTGGCATTACCAGTAAGATCACCAACAGTTGTATTAATCTGTGCAATGCCAATTTTCATGGAAAACTTTTAGCCTACATCATTTTATATAAAGTTGCAGCCAGAAATAAAGAAACTGCCCCCTGCTTGATTAACCCGCATATTTCACACTTAATCTATTACTGCTTGTGCAAAATTCATTATTACTGCGTTGGTCTCGAATTGTTATTGAGGGGGCAGTATGAAACATACAGCCGTAGTCGCAATCCTTCGCCCGCCTTGTACTAATAGGCTTTGCACGGCGCCTCGCGACGAACCAGTATGAAATATGCGGGTTAAGTGTCATATAAAAACAAACAACCCCGGAAATGCAGAGCACCCGGGGTTCTTGTGATTTTTGTTGTGAAGTCGCCAGGGGGAGTATGACTTCACCTATTTCTGGGGAGTCTTATTTTTTGGAGGAAGTAGTAGAGGGAATGACTTCTGCTTCTATCTTTGTCTCAAGATCTGGAGCAGTATCTACCCACTCAAGATAAGCCATTGGAGCGCTGTCGCTTTGACGAGGTCCAAGCTTTGTGATTCTAGTATAACCTCCTTGGCGGTTAGCAGCAGCGGGGGCTATCTTCTCAAAAAGAACCTTGACGATATCTTTCTGTTTTAGGTAAGAGATCGCAGTGCGGCGTGCATGAAGGTCTCCACGTTTTCCGAGAGTCACCATACGTTCCGCAAGAGGCTTTGTAGCCTTTGCTTTAGCGAGTGTTGTTTTGATTCGATGATGTTCAATCAAACTGCAAACTTGATTGGCGAGCAAGGAGTCACGGTGAGCCGTTGAGCGGCCTAGTTTAATAGTTTTTCTGCGATGACGCATAATTCCAAATAATGTTAAAAATTACTCTAAGATGGTGGTGGTAATCGATGTTTGCTCGATGAGACCTGCTTCGAACTTCATTCCAAGACCTAGGCCAAGCTGTACTAACTTGTCTTTAATCTCATTGAGTGATTTCTTACCGAAGTTCCGGTACTTCAGCATGTCTGGTTCCGATTTGGTAGCAAGCTGACCCACCGTAGTGATGTTAGCATTGTTAAGACAATTAGCGGCACGCACGGAGAGCTCGATTTCGTTGACGCTCATCGACAAGAGTTTTTTGAGGCGGCTGTTTTCTTGGCTAACTTCTGTTGGAGTTTCATCAAATTCGATTTGAGTATCATCAAAATTGACAAAAACATCGAGGTGATGGCGAAGGATTGCAGAGGCCTGTAGGATTGCTTCCTCTGGGGTGAGGCGACCATCTGTCCAGATTTCAAGAATAAGTTTATCGTAATCGGTGCGCTGTCCGACACGTGTGTTTTCTACAGCATACTTAACTCGTGTTACAGGGGAGAAAATCGAGTCAATGGCGATTACCCCAACGGCCATGTCAGCATGTTTGTTTTCATCACCAGTGGCAAAACCGCGGCCTACCTTGATTTCAAATTCTGCTTCAAACTTCATTTTCTTATCCAGGGTACAGATATGCTGTTCTGGATTGAGAACTTCACACTGTGCCGTGGAGGCGATGTCACCTGCTGTGACGGCTCCCTCTTTATTTACAGTAAGTTTGAGCATGCGAACATCATGGTCGTGAGCTTTAAATTTTACTTTTTTCAAGTTGAGGATGATTTCGACAACATCTTCCACAACACCAGGAAGGCTTGTGAACTCATGATGTGCTCCTTCAATACGAATGGAAGTAATAGCAGCTCCTTCCAGTGAGGAGAGTAACGTGCGACGCAATGAGTTTCCAATCGTATGGCCGTAACCTGCTTCAAAGGGTTCAGCGATAAATTTTGCGTAGGTTTCTGTTGCGGAGGTTTCCTCTTTGACGAGAGCTTGTGGCATTTCAAAACGACCAAGACGAATAGGCATAGTAGTATATATTTCTGGTGCCGGGTTTCCCTTAGCGCATCTGGTAATGAGTATGAAACAGCATTACTTAAGGACCAACGGCAACTTCTGGAATTAGTTTGCGCAGCCCATTACCCTAACGTTTCTTCCATTAGATGCAAGTACTTTTTGATTCACACTAAATCATCAATTGAAATTTCAATAAAGGACACTAATATTCTCAGGATGCACAAAATTGTATTTATTCGTCATGGAGAGAGTCTTTGGAATTTAGAAAATCGTTTTACTGGGTGGACCGATGTTGATCTCACTAAAAAAGGAATGGAAGAAGCACGCGCAGCTGGAGCTTTGCTGCGTCAGGAGGGATATAGCTTTGATTTGGCTTTTACTTCTTTATTAAAACGGTCACTCAAGACGGCATGGATAATCCTTGAAGAACTCGATGAGCTTTGGATTCCTATGGAACATTCATGGAAACTCAATGAACGACATTACGGATCTCTGCAAGGACTCAACAAGGCAGAAACTGTCGAAAAATATGGAGAGGAGCAAGTGCTCTTGTGGCGTCGTAGCTACAGCGGTGCCCCTCTTCCTCTGGAGTCAGATGACAAGCGCTCTCCGCTCAATGATCCGCGCTATGCATTCCTTTCAAAGGAGGAGCTCCCTTTAACAGAATCCCTCGAGGATACTGTGAAAAGAGTTGTTCCTTACTGGAAGGAACATATTCTCCCAGCACTTCATGCCGAAAAAAAGATTATTGTTGTGGCCCACGGTAATACCATCCGAGCTTTTATGAAGCATTTAGATCAGATATCTGAAGAAGAAATTTCAGAAATTAATATTCCAACAGGGGTTCCTCTTGTCTACGAACTGAGTGATGAGTTGCAACCATTGCGTCACTATTACTTAGGAGATCAGGAGAAAATCTTAGCTTCTATTAATGCCGTGGCTGCTCAAACCTCTCTCAAATAATTTCTAAAAAAAAGAGAGTATTGCTCCCAAGAGAAGGGCCCCATCTGCGGCTAGTGAGGCCATTTCATAGCCACACCGTTTTGCTATGTGAGGCACCAAGGAGAGTCCTATTAGGCTTCCTAAAAATGCAGTGATGATGGATGCGTGAGTGCTTAGATTATTGATTAAAAGTAATAGAAGGGCGACAGGAAGAGTCCACGATAGGGAAGGCATCAAATGTGATAGTAGTGATTTGATGGGAACACCGCGCTCTAACCGAGCAATGAGGGAACAATTGATGCTACAGATCACAAAAAATAATAGCATTGAAAAAAAGAGAACTCCTTTGTGGTTGGATTGAATAAAAGGAATCAAGCCGCATCCCAGAGTGAAGATCATGGAGATAATGATCTCTTTGCCTCGAGGCCAGATTTTATGGGCTAGGAGAAGGAAATTGAAAAAAAGATACAGGCCGGTCACTAAAGCGAGTAGAGCTCCTCCTTTACAAAGGGAAAACGAAATAGTCGGTAACAAAGAGAGTGCAATAACGAGTGCTATGACAATAGAGAAAATAAAAAACCCCGGGTGCTTTTGAACAAAAGTGTGTCGTGGTGCTTGGCTAAGGTAAGTCGATTTTTTGCTAACAAGCCCATCAAGCAAATGGTCCACGTTATAAACAATCCAGACTGCACTTCCCAAAAGCACTCTCTCATTCCAGTGAAGATCTACTCCACTAACGCCTGCTAAAACCTCTTGCCAGGCCAGTGCCACCAAAAGAGCATCCAGAGAAAGGAGACTAAAGCAGCGTAAATAAAAGGGAGCAGTTCTATTATTCATGGATGGTGGCACTAGAATATTCCGGGCTAGGCTCATCACAGCAAGGAGAGGAGGAGCTTCCCCTTTTTTAAGAGTGTGAGAGAATCTCTACTGCTGCCTCCAGAGTGGCTGTGTCAGAAATGCTAATAACCTCGGTTCCTTTACGAATGCGATTAACAAGTCCAGCGATAATCCCTCCAGGTCCTAGCTCCAGGAAACGGGTGCACTGACATTCATCGATTAAATATTCTATTGTTTCTCTCCATCGTACAGAACCAGTGACTTGATCTGCGAGAGTTTGACGAATCCGTTCTGGGGATTCTGCCGGCTTAGCATCGATATTGGAGATAACAGGAATGTGGGGTGTTTTTATCGGAGTGGATTCTAAAACAATTTTTAATTCCAGGCGTGCAGAATTCATAAGACGCGAATGAAAGGCTCCAGCTACTTGGAGCTCAATGGCCTTTCGAATGCCATGTTCTTTGGCTAATTCAATCGCCTTTGCAATGTTCTTCTTGTCACCAGAAATCACAATTTGACCAGGTGCATTGAAATTAGCAACATCGACATCAGCGACCGAAGCGAGCCGATAGACAACCTCTTCTTCGGCACCGATCATAGCAGCCATGCTTCCCTTGGTCTCTTCACAGGCCTCTTGCATGAATTGGGCTCGTTGTTCCACAAGTTTCAAACCCGTTGCAAAATCAAATGTTCCCGCAGCTGCATGGGCTGTGAATTCCCCAAGTGAGAGACCTGCTGCTGCATGCAACTTGAGATGAGGTAACTTTTCTTTTAATAAAGCCAGGCAAACCAGTCCATGAACATAGAGGGCAGGTTGACAGAGTGCCGTCTGAGTTAGTTTCTCTGAGGGGCCCTCAAACATGATTTGAGAAAGAGGCATCTGGAGTAAGGTGTTGGCCTCCTCAAAAAGGGCAGCAGCGGTTGGAAAATAGAATGCAAGGTCTTGGCCCATGCCAACAGTTTGAGCTCCCTGGCCAGAGAAAAGGAGTGCGGTACGAGGATGTGACATAGAGCGGTTATTCAATAATTAGTATGCGGATAGACTTCATATTTCATACTGAATCGTACTTTGAGGCAAGCTGAGAGGCTTGGTTTTGTAAAAAAAAGTATTTTAATAAATCTCAAAAGGGTCATCAAATCCCAAGCCCACGAATGCCTGGGCGTTCATAACGAAACCCACTTAATTTGCGTGAGAGAGGCATCTCTTTTCCAAGCCCTAGAAATTGAAATTGGCGCCCCATGGTTTCTGGAT
>WBXG01000028.1 GCA_008932965.1 Verrucomicrobiota bacterium | reverse complement strand
TTTGATTTGGGCAGTATGTACACATACAGCCCTGCATCAAAATACTCGCCTGCCTTACCCCATCAGCCTTCGCGGCCTCCTCGTCACGATCAGTATGAAATATCCGGGTTAAAGCCAGGGCAGTCTCCCCCGCGGTCTTCCGACCGCCGGTGGTGTCTGCATCAGGATTCGCGGCGCCTCGCGACGAACCAGTATGAAATATGCGGGCTAGACTATGCAAAGAAAGGATTCTTCATACGTTCTTCTTCGACGGTTGTGAGAGGGCCATGGCCTGGGGCTAGGAGGGTTGCAGGGGAAAGCATGAGAATCTTATTGCAAATACTTTTGAGGCCAGCGGCATAAGAGGCAGTGGGCATTCCTCCCACAGAACGAGCAAAAATGGCATCTCCCACGATAGCTATCGGTCGGGAGAGTCCCCCAATGAGGTAGGTTGTACCTCCTGGAGAATGTCCAGGAGTAGAGAGTGCCTTTATCGAGACTCTTGAATCAAGCTGATAGGAAAAATCGGTGGTGAGGGGTTGTGTCCCCTCAATAAGCTCTGCAGGATCGATCCAAGCAGGAATCTTTAGTTTTTTTTGAAGCTCAGCGAGTTTAAAGATATGATCTGCATGGGAGTGAGTTAAAAAAATCGCTTCTAAAGAGAGATGATTCTGATCCAGTTTTTCTAGGAGGGGGGTTAGATCGGCTCCTGTATCAAAGGCAACAGCATGGTGATTCATCTGACTCCAGAGGAGATACGAGTGAACCTCCATGCCATGGTAGAGGGTTGTGAAGCAGTGAACATGGATTGGTAAGGTGGGAACCAGAAGATGAGAGGTCTCAGCTGCAACCATGACAAGTTCGCGGGGATGAAGTCCCAAGGTTGGAGCAATGGCAACGAGTGTTGCATCATTACGCAGCCCTGCTAAGAGGGAGGTGATTTTTGCTTGGGGGATTCCACTCCTCTGGGACAAGGTAATGGGATCCAAATTCAATCCTCGTATTGCTTTGAGGATAATATCAAGCCAGTTGTCTTCGAAGGATATCATTGTCGCTATTGGTAATTTGAAATATGCGGGCTAATGCTTTCCCATTTTTATTTGACGTTTCAAAATGAAGTAAAGTGCTAAAAAAGCAGAGAAGGTGGAGATGAGGAGCACGCCGATATTGAATGTGAGAATATCTATTGTTAATCCAAGATAATATTTAATAGGTCCAAAGAAAACATTGGGATGACGACTTTCTCGGTAATCTGCTTGTTCCATTTCAGCTTTGGAAACAAGGTCGACCATTTTTTGGTTGGTATAGAGCTGCTCCACATTGATACCTGTATGACGACTCACGAGTTTTTTGCGATTGAATGGGGCTCCTTGAATCACTTTATCAATGAGAGAGAGACGATAATCGACTTCTGCTGCTGTTTTTCCACTCAATCCACTGAGGATAGCAAGGAGTTCCTTGAGATCTTCAAGGCGATCTAACTCCCTCTCCGTTGGATTGCTCATCGCTGAAATTCGATTTATTTGATTTTGAATTCTCGATTGACGGATTGCTAGGGGATTGAGTTTTGCTTGTGCATAAATTAAAGCTTCATAGGACCAACGCATCGGCATGAATTCACAGATGAAAGGAACCTGCAAGTCACTGCGTGGCTCCATTGCTGAGTCGGGATGATGATTGAACCACTGTTGAATAGAATAAATAAAATCGAGATTACGATTCATTTCCTCATATTTAATCAAAGCACCCCCAAGAATAATCTGGGGAATGAGAACAATGGGAATGATGTTTACTGCGGTTTTTCCCTCAGAGGCAAGCGAGGAAATGAGAAGACCTAGTGAAATGCCACTCAAGGCTGTTAAGAACAATGCAACAAACTCTATTTTAAAAAAACCACGAATGCCGAGCATCTTATTACCAATGAGTGCAAATAAGGCGCACTGCGCAATGGCAAAGACCCCCAAGGTGATCCCCTTTGCTAGTACATAATAACCGAGTCGTACATTAAGATTTCGCTCGCGCAAGAGGACAGGTCGGTCATGAATAATATCATCCACACTATTGGTCAGTCCTAAGAACATAGCAACAACGAGTGAAAGGAAAAAGTAGGTTGGGATATGAAATGCCGATGCAAAATCATAGCTGCTGCTCTCCGAATATCGGAGAACGACTCCAATGAGAAAAGCCAAGAGAGGAGCCTCTACTAAGGTGGTGAGAAGATTAGCTCGGTTGCGTAATTTGCTAATAAAAGATCGTTGAAGTAAAATAAAGAGTTGTGCTACTTCGTCACGCCACCGTTGCGGCTCCCATTGAGGCATCAGGATGGGTGCAGGATGAGCATCTAAGGTTGTGGAGAGGGGTTTTGCAGATCCTAAGGAATGTTGCACCTCTTTCATCAATCGATGTGTCTCAAATTTATCTCTCCAATAATCAGGTGAAAAGCGACGTGCTGGGACCAACTGTCCTCGATTGTTTTCCTGATAAATGAGATCGCCACTTAGATCCCGCAATGGTGTCTCTAGAACATCAAAGACAAATTCAGGTCGTGTGGAGCCGCATGCTTTGCACCCTCCAAGTTCTGTTCCAAAAAGCTGTTCATGCTCTGCTTCGGCAAAGTAGGCAAGCATTTCGGAGGGAGTTCCAAAAAAAACTAACTTACCACCACGATCCAGGAGCAGTGCTTTTTGAAACATTTGAAAGAGTTTCGAAGTCGGTTGGTGAATGGTGACTAAAACAATTTTGTTATGAGCAATGCCCCGAATGATTTCAATAACGTGCTCCGAGTCTTTGGAGGAGAGTCCGGAGGTTGGTTCATCAAAAAGGTAGACATCAGCAGTGCTAATCATATCAAGTCCGATGTTGAGACGTTTTCGCTCCCCTCCACTTAAGATTTTTTGATGGGTATCTCCTACGACATTCTTACGACGTTCATTGAGTCCCAACTCTGCTAATTTGCTATCAATGCGGCGGGCTCGCTCTTTTCTTGATAAGTGGGGAGCACGTAAGGCTGCTGCAAAGGAGAGGTTTTCTTCAATGGTGAGTTGTTCATCAAAAGCCTCATATTGGGGAATGTAGGTGATGTATTGGCGCAATGTTTCATATTGGGCGTAGAGGGAGTAATCATTAAAACGCACCTCTCCTTGGACGGGTCGAAAATCCCCTGCTAGTGCTCGTAACAGGGTGCTTTTGCCCGAACCGCTAGCTCCCATAACGCAAATCATTTCTCCACGTTCGACCGAGAAATTCAAATTATCTAAAGCGACATGACCATTAGGAAATCGGCAAAGGACATCCTTGACTTCCAGGCGATGAATAATATTACGCTCTTCTTCAATAATTCGATCGGTGAAGTTGCAACGTAGGACTTGGCCAGGATTAATTCCAATGGTGTCGCCATCGAGAAGAGGTGCCCCATTTCTAACAGGAAGTTCATGCACAATGATCGGGCGATCAGCTTGAAGAACTTGAATATATCCTGTCTTTTCCGGATAGTTGCAGGAAATTTTAAGAAGAACTTCCCCCCCACTTCCATGAGAGAGGAGAATGTCATTTTCTTCTAAAAGCCCTGGATTATTGGAAACAAGGTACTCCGACTTCGATGCTTTGAGTGGGAAACGTCCTCCAAATGAGCGTACATGTCTCTTAAGATCGTTTAAATTGAGCTCTCCTCCATTGGTGAAGAGAATGCGATCATCAAGCTGAGCTTGAAGGTGAATCCCTTTTTTAAGTGTAATACCATCCAAGGTTGCTTGGAGATTTTGTAGTGCAGTAACGTCTACTTTAAGGCCAAAAGCGACCTCAAGGCTGCTGTCTCGATTTCGCACTTTATCGAGTCGAACCTCTTTTTTGCCAATAGCAACGAAGAGATGTGGCAGGGAGACATTTTTTTTCGCATTAAAATAAAAGATAAGATCCTGGCTTGTGATCACCTGTTCACCAATGAGAATGCGCTGTCCAGGATAGATACGACAAAATTCCAGTGGCTTGAGAAGCCTTCCTTGAACGATGATGGCCCGTTCTGTTTTGTTTTTGAGAATAATAAAATCGTGAAAACGGTAGGCTAAGAGAAATTCTTTTTCAGGAAGATCTCGAAGCCCAACATCATGATAGCTGGGATGGCCAAAACTGAGCTTTTCAAGTTGAGAGGAATGATGAAAATTGGGAGCGGGATCTATCTCTTCATTGGCATTGAGCTGATAAACAATATCAATGGCCTGATCTGCCATTCCCAGCTTGGCCATAAAATCATAATAAGCAGCCACCTGATCCTCCTTCATTCCAGATCGAAAGATGAGATCGTAGAGCTGAACACCAAGAAGAATTTTGCGATTATTATCTAGATTATTAGAAAGCTTGGTGGCGATTTCAGAGAGGTCTTGCTGTTCTTCGAGTGCTTGACGAAAAAGTTGGCGCAGCTCGGAGTAAACAATTTCGGGATAGTCATAACGCAAAAACCCAAGGATGGAATCGATCTCTTCTTCAAGCATCTCTCCATCAACGCGAGTAAAGGCAGCTAGTACTTTAATGAGTGTTGGTAAAAGATTAGGAGCTTCAGTCACTGTGCGAGGCTTCCTTTGCAAGCGTCTCCAACCTCGATTCAAGGAATATTGAGTCCGAGAAAGAAATCGCAATCCTTTTTCCAGAATCTGTTGTAGCATCATGAATGTTTGAGTTGACGGGTTGGTAGACAGAAGGCTAAAGATGAATGCTTTAAGGTTCCGTATGTTATTTCAAAACAGTTGGAAAAGGGTAAAAAAAATCATTTAAAAAAACCACTATGAATACTTTTGAAGCTATCCTGAGTCGTCGTGCTATTAAACAGTATGATCCCAATTATCAAATGTCAGAGGAAGAAATTACGAAATTACTCTCCCTCGCTATGGAATCGCCGACAGCCTTCAATATTCAAAATTGGCGTTTTGTGCTCGTGCGTGATTCAAAAATACGCCAACAAATAAGAGCAGCCGCTTGGGATCAAGCTCAAATGACCGATGCCTCCTTGTTGATCGTGCTCTGTGCAGACCTCTCTTCGTGGAAGGAGCCCCAACGCTATTGGAAAAATGCCCCTCAAGCAGTACAAGATTTTATTATTCCTGCAGTCATGAGTTATTACCAAGGTAAACCTCAAGTGATTCGTGATGAAGCAATGCGCTCCTGTGGTTTGGCTGGACAAACCATCATGCTTGCTGCTCAGGCTATGGGGCTTGATTCCTGTCCTATGGATGGGTTCGATTATGAAGCTGTGGGGAAAATAATTGATCTTCCCGAGGATCATCTTATTAGCTTTATGATTGCTGTTGGAAAAAAAACAAAGGAGGCCTGGCCTAAGCCAGGACAGATCTCCTACAACGAGGCAGTGATCATCGATCGATTTAGTAACAAGTAACCTTTTCGGTTGTATCGATCTCCCCAGTAGCTGAGCTAGCCCGGATATTTCACACTAAATCTATTACGGCTTGTGGAAAGCTCATCATTACTGCGTTGATCTCGAAGTCTTCCTCGGGCAGTGTGTATACACACAGCAGTCGTCAGACTTCATCGCTCGCCTTGCCCCATCAGCCTTCGCGGCCTCCTCATCACGATCAGTATGAAATATCCGGGCTAGACTGCCTTCTCTCCCTTTTCATTAGTACGAATACGAATGGCATCCTCAACATGGAAAACAAATATTTTTCCATCTCCGATTTTCCCTGTTTTTGCAGATTTCATAATGGCCTCGATAGCCCCCTCCACAGCATCATCAGCAAGCACAATTTCAATTTTCATTTTGGGAAGGAAATCGATGGTATATTCGCTACCACGATAAATTTCAGTATGGCCCTTCTGGCGTCCAAAGCCTTTCACCTCACTTACAGTCATACCTTCGATTCCAATTTCATTTAAGGCATCTTTGACTTCTTCGATTTTAAAAGGCTTAATAATAGCTTCAATTTTTTTCATAGAATGTGGAGAGAGTTATCGATCTGGGAGTCGGATTCAAGCTAACCATTCAAGGTATATCCTTCTTCACCATGATCGCTGATATCGAGTCCTTGTGCTTCAGCCTCCTGACTGGCACGCAGACCGATGATTCCATTAACGATAGCTGCAATTACGAGGCTGACAATAACGACGTAGAGAAGAGACATACCAAGTGCTTTTGCTTGTATCAACCAAATGGTTTGATTTTTTAAAGCATGCTCCAGTCCATTATTAATAGTAATTGGGGAAATCAGATGTGCATTCACCGTTGATGTCGCAAAAACTCCGGTTAAGAGAGCCCCTATGGTTCCCCCAACTCCATGAATTCCAAAGCTATCGAGGGCATCATCGTAATGAAATATTTTCTTGAATGTTGTGCAGGCAAAGTACGTTACGATTGCAGCAATAAAGCCGCTCCAAATTGCTCCAGCGCTATTGATAAAACCGCATGCTGGAGTCACTGCTACGAGTCCCGCAACCGCTCCAGAGCAAAATCCCAAAACGCTGAGTTTTCCACGGAATAAAAATTCTATTGTAGGCCACGTTAGGCAGCCTGCTCCTGCTGCCAGAGTTGTTGTCATGAAGGCATTCATCGCAATGCTATCGACTCCGAGAGCGCTTCCTGCATTGAATCCATACCATCCAATCCAAAGGATACCGGTTCCCACGACTGTTAAAACAAGACTATGAGGCATCATCGGTTCCTTTCCATGTCCCAAACGTTTTCCAAGAATGATACAAAGCACCAAGGCGGACCACCCTGAAGACATATGAACAACTGTGCCCCCTGCAAAATCAAGTGCAGGAATCCAGGCCTCTGGATTGAGGAGTCCATTAAGGAGTCCATTGCTCCCCCAAACCATATGGGCTAAGGGAAAATAGATGCAGAACATCCAGAGAAAGGAATAAAAAAGGACTGCTGAAAATTTCATTCGCTCTGCACTTGCTCCAAAAATAAGAGCTGGAGTAATGATCGCAAAGGCAAGTTCATAGATGCAAAAAATATTTTGAGGGATCCAATAAGCATAATTGGTATTGGGTAATGAGTTAACTCCTTGAAGGAAAAAATATTCAGAACCTCCTAAGAAAGGTGAATGAAAATTATGACCAAAGACCAAACTGTAGCCAAAAGCCCACCAAAGAATAATGACCAGACCGGCAATGCCTAGGCAGGTTGCTAAAATAGAAAGGACATTTTTTTGACGAACAAGCCCACCATAAAAAAGAGCAAGTCCAGGAAGCACCATGAAAAGAACTAAAAGTGCAGCAACCATCATCCAAGCAGTATGCCACGGAGCGGCTACTGAAACCATTCCTGTTAATGAGGGATCTTCATTATGAAGCATCGCTTCCAAATAGGAGAGACGCTGTTCTACAGAAAAAGGTTGAGAGCCTGTTTCCCTGACTGGAGCTCCTATAGCGCTACTGATAAAAAAAATCAGAAACAAGAGTGACATTTTAAAACGGTGAGGCAACCCGAATATTTCATACTGATTCTGCTGCAGCTTGCGAACAACTGATGGATACTGCGTCAGCCTCGAATTGCTCCTCGGGCAGTATGAGACATACAGCCGTCGTTGCAATCCATCACCTTCGTTGACTCGCTCGCTCCCGCTCGTCTCGCCCTTTCCGGGCTGCCCCCTTAAAGCCAGGGCAGTCTCCCCCATGGTCTCC
Organism: Verrucomicrobiota bacterium; assembly: GCA_008932965.1. Lineage (GTDB taxonomy): Bacteria > Verrucomicrobiota > Verrucomicrobiia > Chthoniobacterales > UBA6821 > CAIWMF01. The sequence continues at coordinate 13,835 of WBXG01000028.1, read as the reverse complement.
TGACCGCCGGTGGTTTCTGCATCGGGATTCGCGTCGCCTCGCGATGAACAAGTATGAAATAGGCGGGCTAACGCAGAATTTATCTGGCTTCCCAGTCTCTGCAGGTGATGAGTTTGAAATATTCGGGCTAAGAAAGAGATCACCGCACAATGGTAACAAACGCACTTATGACCTCTAGTTTTTTTTAATGTGAATGAGTTTTGCCCAAGCCCGGATATTTCATCTAAAGGAGAGAATTTATCCATTTTAACGACGGGATTTAGATTGAATAAATAGATTTTAAACGAGTAGTCTTAGCGACTGTATCGCAAACAAGCCGGCGTGGCGAAACTGGCAGACGCGCTAGACTCAAAATCTGGTATCCGCAAGGATGTGTGGGTTCGAACCCCTCCGCCGGTAAATGGTTGTGTTTCCAGTTTGAGTCAAGAGAGGATTTCTTCAAAAGTTTTTTAAAGTGTGAAGAAAGACCGCATTGAATCACAGAGAGTTTTAACCTGAATATTTTACACTCCATCTATTACGGCTTCTGGAAAGCTCTATGGCTACTGCATTGATTTCAAATGGCGATTGGGACGGTTGGGACTCCTACAGCTCGGTATCAACTCCTTAGCACGTCTTGTACTAATGAGCTTTGAACGTCGCCTCAGGACACTTCAGTATGAAATATGCAGGTTAATTCATTGCGACTGCTCTAAGCAATATCACTGATATGAACTATTACAGCTGGGAAAAATCTGAGAAGAGACCATGGTATCGACGTGGGTGGTTGATGCTCCTGGTCAGTTTTCTTATGTTAGGAACTCTAGGTGGTCTTGTTGGTTATGCTTACCTTTACTATAGATTTGCAAATCAGGTGGAAGGTTTTGATCTCTCTAAGCTTGAGAAGATGGAGTCTGCGAGTGTTATCTATGATCGTAATGGAGTAGAGATTGGAAAAATATTTATTCAAAATCGATTGCCCATCCATTATTCAGACATTCCTAAGACTATGGTGAATGCCATTGTGGCTGAGGAGGACAATCGATTTTTTGAGCACCATGGAGTCGATTATTTTGGAGTTCTTCGTGCTGCCATTAGCAACTACCGACAAGGCCGTATTAAGCAAGGGGCTAGTACTGTGACTCAACAATTGGCACGAAATTCTTTTGATCTTCGCGAGCGGAGTATTCAACGCAAGATTTTAGAAATGTTTTTGGCCCATCGTATTGAGCGTCATTTGACAAAAGAAAAAATTATGGAGCTCTATTTAAATCGGGTCTATTTTGGAAGCGGTTTTTATGGGGTTGAAGCAGCTGCAATGGGGTACTTTGGCAAGCATGCTGGTTCCTTAAACGTCAGTGAAAGTGCGCTCCTAGCAGGATTACTAAAAAGTCCTAATGCGCTCTCTCCCTGGAATAATCCCAAAGGAGCATTCGGAGTACGTGATTTTGTTTTAAACCGTATGTATGAATTAGGTTTTATGAATAAAAAAGAGTGCCAAGAGGCACTTCAGCTTCCTTTGGGTGTCCAAAAAAGAAGTAATCCTTTTAAAGTTTCCTATGCCATTGACTTAGTACGACAGCAAGCGATTGCAGCCTTAGGATACCAGCGAGCCATGAATGGAGGGGTTCGAATCGATACCACCTTGGATCTTCATCTCCAACAAGTGGCAGAAAATGCATTGCACCAAGAACTCGACCGCATTGACCTCACCAAAGGATATGATCATGAAACTTATGCAGATTATCACGCACGCCATCGTGGACTAGAGGAAATCGTGGCAAAAGGGGGCTTTGTTAACTTTCCAACACCTGGTTACTTGCAGGGAGCTGTTCTCACTATTGATAATCATACTGGGGGAATTTTGGCCTTAGTGGGGGGGCGTGACTTCATGCATAGCGAGTATAATCGTGCATTACAAGGACGGCGCCCACCAGGAACCCTTTTTACACCGCTGGTTGCAGCCGCTGCTTATAACAAAGGAATTTTTCCAGGGGAGGTGGTTGATGATAGTTGTATGGATAATCATTATGTCATGATTGGGGGAGAAACCGGTATTTTGGGGGAATGGGGGGTAGAGTGTGTCGATAATGGCTACGAAGGCCCAATGACTTCTCATGAAGCAGTGGCACGAGGAAAAAATGCTGCTGTTGTGCGCTTAGGTTTTTTAACTGGAACAGATGCTTTAAAGCAATTTTGTGCCCAGGCAGGGATTCATGCGCCTGTGCGTGAGGTTTCTAATGCCTATCTTGGATCCAGTGAAATGGAACTTGATGACTTAACACTCGCTTTCTCTCTCTTTCCAGGAGAAGGGAGTCGTCCTGAAAAACTTTATACAATTAAAAAAATTACTGATGCCGATGGTTCCTTGCTTTTTGAAACCCCTCTCAAACGTCTCGATGTTATTTCTCCCGAGGTTGCTTTTCAAACACACTCTATTTTAGATGATGCCCTGCATCACACGGATGCTTCTGAAATCAAAAAAGAGAATCTTCCACTCTTTCCCTCAGGGGGTAAGAGTGGAACTGCCTACGATTTTACCGATGCGTGGTTCATCGGTTATTCCAGTGAGGTTACTTGTGGTGTCTGGCTTGGTTTTGATAAACCACAAAAAATTTATCGTGGTGCCTTTGGAAAAGACCTTGCATTACCCGTCTGGGCAGCAGTCATGAATGCCTCACTTACGACATTTCCTCCCAAGCCGATCACTCGACCATCATCGCTACATCAGGAAAGTATCTGTCGTTCCTCTGGTTTACGAGCAACAGATGCCTGCTACGAGGCTAACACAGTGGTTGCCGAGTATGCCACGGATGCTGAGATACCAACCCGTGACTGTGATGTTCATGGGAATATTTCTCCCAACTATACAAAAGATTATGAACTCGAGGAGTGGCCACGTGCAGTCTCAGCTGTTGATCTTGCTCCTATTTCTCCAATTGCAGTAACAGGGCCTACCCTTCTTGCTTCTGCAGATGCCTATCAGACACTCCTTCCTCCTCTTGCCCAGCAACCAGAAAACACCAACATTCCTGTAGCAAAAGCCATTGCCATAGACGAAAGATCTACTATTTCTGAACCTGCAGCCGCCATAGCTCGATCACCAGGATTAGAAAAATCAAAATCTACGAAAAAACCAATTCCTGTGGAGAAGGCCATTCCAGTAAATCCTGAAGTGCGTCGTGCAGAGCGCGTTCGTCCCATGGATCTTCCAAGTGCACTTCCTGTCATGAATCTTCCATCACCTAAGCCAATACCATTTGAGGAATAAATATCAACGGTTGGGGGATTAGCAAGATTAGGACTTTACTGTAGCTATTGTTTGTAAGATGCGACCAGCAATCTTGTAGGGATCCCCTTGAGAGTTAGGTCGGCGATCTTCCAAGTATCCTTTATAATCATTATTAACGAATGTGTGAGGAACTCGAATGGAAGCGCCACGATTAGCAATACCATAGTTAAATTTATCAATCGACTGTGTCTCGTGAAGTCCAGTGAGGCGCAAATGATTGTCAGGACCATATACGGCAATGTGTTCATTTTTGTATTTATCAAAAGCAATCATGAGCTTATCAAAATATTCTTTACCACCTTGCTCGCGCATCTGGTTTGTAGAGAAATTACAATGCATTCCAGAACCATTCCAATCAAGATCCTTGCCCAGAGGTTTGCAATGGTATTCTACATCGATACCATAGCTTTCTCCAAGACGTTGCAGAAGGTAGCGGGCGACCCAAACCTCATCGGCAGCCTTTTTAGAACCTTTACCAAAAATCTGGAATTCCCATTGTCCTTTGGCTACTTCGGCATTAATTCCCTCATGATGAATACCGGCTGCTAAGCAGATTTCAAGATGTTCGTAGACCATTTGGCGTGCCATAGAGCCGATATTAGAATATCCAACGCCACAGTAGTAGGGACCTTGTGGTCCAGGGTAGCCCTCTTTTGGGAAACCAAGGGGGCGTCCCTCCTGGTAAAGAAAATATTCTTGTTCAAAACCAAACCAAGCATCGGGGGCATCTAAAATAGTAGCACGTGTATTCGATGGGTGTGGGGTTCCATCGGGCATCATGACCTCGCACATCACTAAATAGGCATTTTCCATGGTGACATCAGGATAGAGTGCCACCGGTTTTAACATACAATCAGAACTTTTGCCTTCGGCTTGGCGTGTGGAGCTACCATCAAAGCTCCACATCGGAATCTCTTCGAGTGTAGGCTCCGAGGGAAACTGTTTGACCTGTAATTTGCTACGAAGATTGGCAACAGGTTCATAACCGTCAAGCCAGATATATTCTAATTTGTAGGGAGTCATGTGATGCTATAATGGGGTGTAAATGAGTACTTGCTAAAATAACCATGTTAAAAAAAAATTCATTTCTATCAAGTTACTTTTTGAATCTTATTAACAGGGATATTTTATGCTGATCACCTACGGAAGCCGTAAAAGTAGTTCAATACTGCATGAGACTCTTATTTTGACTTGGGCGGTAGGAACTCCTAAAGCCAGGTTTTACAATCCTTCGGCCACCTTCTCCTAATAAGCTTTGCACGGCACCTTATGCCCCTTCACTATGAAACATCCCTGCTAAGAAAAAAATGAAGTGCTTCTTTCGTCCCCTTTTCAATTAAATACACCATAATATTTTTTCAACAATGCAGACCATCAAAGAGACGTTACGATCTACTGTTCATGTCACCTTTGATGGGCGTGTGATCAAACAATTCCATGGACCGAAGGCTCATGAACGCTTTCTCAATGAAGTGAAGGTGCTTCGCTATCTTGAGTCAAAATCGTGTCTTTTTGTTCCTCGACTCTTGGAAGTTGATGAATCGCATTTAAAGATCGTGACTACAAGCTGCGGAAGTCGTATCGAACATCTCGATAAAAAGAGGCAAAAAGAGCTCTTTGATGATCTTGAAGAATATGGAGTCCACCATGATGATCCGGATATGCGCAATGTGACCTACCGTCACCAAGATGGTCGTTTTTGCCTCATCGATTTTGAATTTGCAACTATTTTAAACGAAAAAAATGAATCTGTTTTTCAAAAGTGAAGTTGCTACAAAGAGGTGCTTGAATAGAGCGCCTTTGTGAAAAAAACTCTATTTTAATCCCTCTTTTTTAAAATTCGTATGAACTCTTCATCATCAATAACCGTGCGCTGGTCGGGGCACACTGATATCGGACATGTACGCAAAAATAATGAAGATAGTTTTTTAGGTCTCTCACTTGATGTGCACGAGGTGCGTTATTTGGGGAAAATCGGAGAAGCTTCCGATGCTTCTAAAGACTACGTCTTTGCCGTGAGTGATGGGATGGGGGGAGCAATGGCAGGGGAATTTGCCAGTCGGATTGCAGTTGAAAAAATAACCAAAATGCTTCCTTCTTACTTGAATCAATTAGATAAAATGCCAAAGCGTGATCATGCTCCAGAAGATGATTCTGCCAATCAGCTCCTGATCGCGCTGTTTCACGAAATTCATCGAGCTCTTCTTTTTCTCAGTAATAGCTATGAGGAATGCCGTGGTATGGGGACAACTTTGACCATGTGTTGGTTGCGTCCTGGAAGGCTTTATTTTGCACACATCGGTGATAGTCGTTTTTATCATCTCCCAAAGAAAGGGGGGATCTCTCAAATTTCTGAGGATGACACCCATGTCGGATGGCTCTTTCGCCAAGGAATGATCAATGAACGTGAGGCAAAAAATCACCCTCGCCGTAATCTGCTTCAAAAAGTGCTTGGAGCTGATCATCAATTTATCACACCACACGTCGGCTCTCTGACTTGCGCTCCGGGCGATCGCTTTTTGCTTTGCTCGGATGGCGTGACCGATGGAATTTTTGATGCTCAACTATTGGAAATTTTAACGGAGTCTACAAAAAAACCACTAGCACAACATCTCGTCGAAGAGGCTGTCGAGCGATCTGGAAGAGACAATGCAACAGCAATGGTGATTGAATTTTTGTGAACTATGCGGGCTAAGTACTTCCTTACCAGACAAAAAATTTACACCATGTTTTTTCTCATAGCTTGCAAGCGAGAAAAGCACTAGGTATTTTCTCTGCTTCATTTCACCCTCTAAATTTTTTATGCAACTATTAGAAAATCAAGTCGCCATTGTTACCGGTGCTAGCCGAGGAATCGGTGAGGCCATTGCTTATCAACTCGCGCTTCAAGGCGCTAAAATCGCTGCTGTTAGTCGCAGTGAAGCGACCTCTTCCAAGGTTGCTGAGGCGTTGAATCAAAAGATTGCTGGAAGTGCCAAGGCCTATGCCGTCGATGTGGCCGATTTTGAAGCGGTTCAAAAAGTGGGAGAACAGATCGTAGCTGATTTTGGAAGAGTCGATATTCTTGTCAATAATGCTGGAATTACTCGTGATAATCTACTCATGCGTATGTCCTCAGAACATTGGGATGAAGTTCTTAATGCCAATCTTAAGGGAGCATTCAATTGTGTGCGTGCCGTCATCCGTCCTATGATTAAAGCCCGTTCAGGGAGAATCATCAATATTAGCTCTGTCAGTGGTCTCATGGGCCTTGCAGGACAAACCAACTATGCGGCAAGCAAAGCAGGGCTCATTGGTTTTAGTAAAAGCCTTGCACGGGAAGTAGCGAGCCGAGGTATTACCGTTAATGTTGTCGCTCCCGGATTTATTCAAACAGATATGACCTCGGTGTTGAGTGAAGAAATTCGTAAAGGTGCTATCGCCCAAATTCCTTTAAGCCGCTTTGGTCAGCCTGATGACATTGCTACTGCTGTTAGCTTCCTTGCAGGCCCTTCTGCAAGCTATATTACCGGTCAGGTGTTAGCCATCGATGGTGGGATGTCCATGTAAACCCCTCTTCAAGTTCTACTGAGGCTGCGAATAACTGCGTTGCTGTGGTGCTCGATCCCTCACGTATTACTATACGCTCGCTCTCTGTGCTCCTCGCGCCTTGTTCTTCACTAGTCTCAGCGAACTTGAAGAGGGGTTTTTGTGCAGATGGAGCGAAGAGTATTATCGTGCCGGTGCTCGCGTCCTCGAGTACCCTATGTACACTCAGTTGCTGCGCGCCGTCACTTCTTGCTCTTCATCAGTCTCAGCAAATATAAAACCAGGTTACTGTGTTCCATTGAGTATGATCAGGTTCTTTTAGTTTGAACTTGCCGAAGGCAAAAAGATAAACTCATTACTCATTACTCATTACTCATTACCCGTCACTCATTACTCTTTACTTGTCTGCTGTTGTGGAGAGTTTCGAATAAAAAGAAATATACTTTTCGCAGACTGCGTACTTACGAAGTTTTTTTATGATTCTCTATCTTCTCAGACATGCCGAAGCTGAACCACATTGCAACAATGATTCAGCTCGACATTTGACAGTGCATGGTAAATCACAAGCAGCTCAGATGGGAGCATTTTGTCAAAAGTTTCAGATCAAGCCGCAGGTAGTTCTTACAAGCCCACTCTGCAGGACTGTGGAGACAATGCATCCAGTTTTAGAAAAAATTGAAGGGCCTCCATTTTTTGAACTAACTTGGATCGCTTCAGGAATGACTCCTGAGGTAGCGATAGAGGAGCTTCAATCCTACATCATGCTTGAATCGGTAATGCTCATTGGACATGAGCCTGACTTGAGTTATCTCATCGCGAAACTATTGGGAATGGCTCACTCGGAAAATGTCAATGTTCCTAAAGCTTCGTTAACCGCAATCAAAGTAGAAAAAATGGCTGCTGGTGCAGGTGTGTTGCAGTTTTTGATTCCAGTAGAATTAGCAAACGGAAAATAGTTTCATGAAGCTCCTCATCCTTACTAAAGAATATCCTCCTCATATTTATGGTGGTGCCGGCGTTCATGTCGATTATCTGAGTCGTGAGCTTGCCAAGTTGATTTCGGTCGAAGTGCGTTGCTTTGGGGATCAACAGAAAAAAAAAGAACATTTTTCTATTCGTGGATTTTCTGAGAAAGGGCTCGTTTTAGACTCTCCTTCACAGCTCAAGAGCCCACTTGATGCTGCTTGGAGGGGGATTCAATTTAATGCAGTTGGAATCGATGCTAACTTAGTGCATTGCCATACCTGGTACACCTATCTTGGAGGCATCATGGCAAAACAGCTGTATGGTATTCCACTCGTTATTACCGTTCATTCGTTAGAGCCCCTGCGCCCTTGGAAGCGAGAGCAATTGGGAGGTGGCTATGATTATTCATGTTGGATTGAGAGACAGGCACTCGAGATGGCAGATGCAGTGATTGCTGTTTCGGAAGAAACAAAGCGAGATATTCTTACTCATTTTCAAATTCCAGAGAATCGCATTTCAGTGATTCATAACGGTATTGATCTCAACGAATATTCTAAGAATCAAGAGATGGGGTGTTTAGAAAAATATGGTATTGATCCTCATCTCCCGTACGTTCTTTTTGTAGGACGTATTACACGACAGAAAGGGATCGTGCACCTTGTTCATGCTATTAAGCATATGGATCCTAATTTTCAAATTGTTCTTTGTGCGGGTGCTCCAGATACGGCAGAAATTGCCCTCGAGATGAAACATGCGGTAGCCCAAGCCCAAGAAGATCGGCCAGGAATTATTTGGATTAACACGATGGTAGAGCATCAGGATATCATTGCTCTTTATTCAGGAGCTTCTGTTTTTATTTGTCCCTCTATTTATGAACCTTTTGGAATTATTAATTTGGAGGCTATGGCCTGCGGAGTTCCTGTGGTAGCCTCAGCAGTTGGTGGTATCAAAGAAGTAGTAGTAGATGGTGTCACAGGATTTCTTGTCCCTTTGGATCAGAAAAAGGGAGGTTCTGATATTTCGGATCCTGAAAAATTCACTCTTACTCTTGCCTCTAGAGTAAATCAATTGATGAGTGACCCAGCTCTACGAGCCTCCATGGGAGCTGCAGGACGACTCCGTGCAGAGAACTTTTTTTCATGGGAAATGATTGCTAAGAAAACAGAGCGACTTTACGATCACATTCTGAAAGACTCTCCAAATGTTCATTGATCGCGTTCGTATTCATGCAAAAGCTGGCAAGGGAGGAAATGGGTGTGCTAGTTTCCGGAGAGAGAAGTTTATACCAAAGGGGGGACCTGACGGTGGTGACGGAGGAGATGGTGGAAGTGTGATTTTGAAAGCTAGTGTCCATGAAACACAACTCGCTTCGTTATTTTATAAACCCATACTACGGGCTGAAAATGGGGCTCCCGGTTCGAGTCGTCAAAAGCATGGAAAGTCAGCAGTCGATTTAATTCTCCCGGTTCCTGTAGGTACATTGGTTTATCGAGTTCCGGCCCCCCCCTCTGCACTTGCTCTTGAGGAAGAACCAGACGAAACAGTCGAAGAAAGCTCTGCTCCAAAATCAGAGCCTCGCTCTAAATTAGCCCCTCCTGATCCTCAGGATCTTGTTGCCGATTTAGCAGAGCCAGGAGAGGAATTTGTGCTCTGTCTCAAAGGACATGGAGGTCGAGGAAACATCCATTTTAAGAGCTCGCGAAATCGTGCTCCACGTCGCTTCACTGAAGGAACCGAGGGGGAAGAGAGTTGGTTTCTTTTAGAGCTTCGTACCATCGCCTTTGCAGGTTTGGTAGGATATCCCAATGCCGGAAAATCAACATTGCTCCGGGCCCTTTCTGCAGCTCATCCTAAAGTCGGCTCTTATCCCTTTACCACGCGTTATCCTCAAGTAGGAGTTGTCGATTTAGGTAATTATACACAAACAACTGTTGCCGACATTCCTGGACTCATTGAAGGAGCTAGTCATAACCGTGGTCTTGGACATGCTTTTTTAAGACACATCATGCGTTGTCCCTTTTTGCTGTTTGTACTCGATATGTCTGGTGCTGAAGGACGCAAACCATGGAAAGATCTTCAGGTCTTAAGAAATGAGGTAGAGCTTTATGATCCTGAGTTAGCAGCTCGCCCTTGGTGTGTTATTGCAAATAAAATGGATTGCCCCACAGCCCCCAAAAACCTTACTGAATTTCAGAAAAAAATTCCAAAGACCACGGTCATTCCTATTTGTGCAGAGTTAGGTGAGGGAGTTGATACAATCAAAAAGTTCCTCCACGAGCAGTTGCTTCTTTTAAAATAACCAGCACATTGAATCCAAGCTTTTAGGATAAATTTAAGGTTGTTCCAATTTTTACGGTGACTTGCCAATGGGCAATATTGCCATCTTCTAGGTGAGCACGTGTCTCTATGACCTCTAACCACCGAAGATGTGTGTATTCTTTTGCAGCTTGGGCTACAGCATTTTGAACAGCATCTTCAATGCTTTTGGTGGAGGAACCAACAAGTTCTATTTTTTTGTAGATATGGTCATTCATTGTAGTCGTTGTGTTTGTTGTAACTTTTGGAGAGTTGGATGATGTTTTTCTAGTTCTTTTTGGGGAAGATAATCAATGAACAAGATCCCATTAAGATGGTCAACCTCATGCAATGCGGCACGAGCAAGAAGACCTTCAGCTTCGATCTCTAAGAGTTTTCCTTCAAGAGATTGATAACGTATTTTGACACGTGCAGATCGATCTACTTCGGCCGAAACACCAGGGATGCTTAAACATCCCTCAGTATCATAAATAGTTTTTTTCCCAAGGGGGATAATTTCTGGGTTAATGAGTACGAGTGGGGTGATACTTTCGATATCAATGACTACTCCATCCTTCCAGGCCTTGCTTGGACGATCTTTCATAGCTGTTGCAACATCGATGACTGCCAGTCTTAATGAGCGACCCACTTGATGTGCTGCTAATCCGCAACCATCATAGAGGTACATTGTCTCTATCATCTCTTCTACAAGAGTAACGACAGTGTGATCTATTTTTTGGATAGTGCTTCCTTTGGTTCTAAGTGCTGGATGACCGTAGTAGACAAGTTCAAGCGACATGAAGAAAAAAATAAAAATAAAGTGAAGAATAAAGCTTTCTCTACTCTAAGGAGCAGAAGTACGCGTCATGGTTGGAATATTTTTGATGCCTGCTGCTTGTAGTGCATCCAACACTGAAACAATCGCTCCAAAAGGAGCTCCCTTATCTGCCTGCATTGTGACCATACATCCTGGATTAGTTTTCTGAATTTCTTGAAGTTCCTCAGCGAGTGTTGCTGGAGTAACAGGATGTCCATCCAGGGTCATTTTTTCTTCAGATTGGACCTCTAGAAGAATATTTTTATGATCTAAGGCGTCCACTTGGTTTCCCGATTTTGATTCAGGAAGATTAATCTGAAGTTGAGAAAGTTTTTTTCTAAAAGTGGAGGTCACAATAAAAAAAATCAATAGGATCGCTAAAATATCGATCAGAGAAACAATCGTAATGGAAGGGATCCGTCGTTTTTTTGTATAGAAGCGCATGGAATTTCAATAAGGGAGGAGCCAGCGCTAGGATTGCTCTGCATTCATTTCACGCGTGATATAGAGTTTTGTGACAAGCTCTGCAGATAACGCCTCCATGTCAATGGCGATGACTTCGATACGGCGTGAAAAGAAATGATAAGCTACAAGGCTTGGGACAGCCACTGCAAGACCTAGAATGGTTGAATTCAATGCTTCTGAGATTCCCAATGCTACCATTTGAGGATCTCCTTTATCACCAAGATTAGCAAAAATTCCTACGAGACCAGAAAGTGTTCCAAGAAGTCCAAGAAGAGGAGCAATGCCTGTGGTGATTTCCAGGAGAGTAAGACCCTCTTCTAAGCGAGCTATCTCATGGCGGGCCCGAACCTGTACTGCATCGAGTGCTTCTACCCGAGGCCAGTCACGATGAGCTAATAATGTTTTTAAAATTCTACTTAATGGAGAATCAATCTGAGCAATGACTTGCTGCAGTGTTGTGATGGAACTTGATTGTTGAAACGTATGTAATGCTTGTTTCAGTGCAGAGGGAATAATTTCCGAACCTCTCAATGCTAAAGCACGTTGAAAAATAATCGTGAGTGAGGCAACGGAGAGCAGGAGAAGTAGAATTACAAAAGGACCTCCGTGGAGGAGAAGCTGAAGCATGGGCGGTAGAGTTGAAGAAGTCATGTCGGTATTCAAGATAAGTTAGAAGATTGGAGATGGAAGAAGAAGAAAAAAAACAGAGGTTGTCATCTCAATGAATCGACCTTCTTGCTTTGCAACAATCCTTATAAATATCCGAATTAATTTGGATAAATAGTGAAGCGGTATTCGATTTCTAAACGGCCTTTTTCCAACGTTTTTGCAATTTCAGGAGGGATGATAGGAAGCTTTGCGTCCGTAATGGATTGAAGGCAGCAGTCAGCAAAGGTTTGATTAGAGGTGTTAGAGAGCACGTGCAGCTCTTCAATATTTCCCTTCTGATTCACATAAAAAAAAAGCGTTGCTGTTCCAAAACTTAACAACTCCATTCGCTGATCAATGCAATAGTACCAATGAGAACTGATCGCATCTGCTAATGTTTTTTTATAGCGGCCAATGGGAGTTGCTTCTGCGGCAACGGAGGATTTCCCTTTGTTAGAAATAGCACCTCGGATCATGGAGGGATGAGAGCCCGATTCCTCTCCTTTTGCATTGTGAGATAATTTCCCAATAACCGGATGGTCTTTTATAGTGGCCTGAGTAGGGGTTGGAGAGGGAAGTGCCGTTGCTGCTACAGTATTGGTAGTCTCCTGTTTTTCACCTTGAGGTTCCGAAGAAGGAAGTGGCCTGGATCTCGCTGTTGATGCTCCTTTTTGGAGTTCATTGAAATCAGATTCATCTCCCTCCTGGGAAGGAAGCGGAAGAGTTCCCGTTGCAGGAAGTTCACTCGATGCTTCGGTATTTTCATGGGATTCAAAAGGGGCCTCATGGGGAGCCTCTTTTAATGGATTCTCCGAGGCTGTTTGAATTGTTGGTCTTTTTTCAGGAGGTGGCGGGGTTAGATCTAATACAACCTCTGGTAACTCTTCTGGAGGCATTTCCAAAGGGGGTTGTAACGAGTTCCATGCATGAAAATGAAAAAGCCCACAACAGAGAAGTAACAGAAGAAGCCCATGAAAGAGAAGAGAAAGAAGAAGAGAAAGAAGAAGGGAAAATAGAGGGCTCTTCCATAGCGCAGCATTTTTTTTAAATACAAATTCACTCAATTTCATAGGAGTACAACCAGTAGTGAATGATTATTCCTGGTTAATAGCAGGATCTCCATAGAGCGTGAAGGAATGACTTCTTGTAATACGTAACTGAAAAATCTCACGATAAAAACGTTTGCTCCCTTCAAAAACAACAATTTTGTTGGTTCGTGTTCGTCCCGTCAGGCGCTTGGAGTCATACCGGCTAGGGCCTTCACAAAGAATCTCCTGAAGTGTTCCAACGGTGGCCTCTAACTTTTTAAAAGCAGCTTGATTAATGACTTCAAGAAGATCCTTGTTCCGAGCCTCTTTTATCTCTTCGGAAAGTTGCCCTTCCATTGTGGCTGCAGGAGTATCTCCACGAGGTGAGTAGCGAAAAACAAAGGCATTATCGAATTGTATTTCCTCTGCAAGAGAGCGGGTCTGAAGATACTCCTCTTCCGTTTCTCCAGGAAAGCCAACAATGATATCAGTGGTAATAGCAATATCAGGGCGTGCAGAACGTAAATCTTCTACAAGCTTACGATAGGTTGCCGTGGTATATGGACGATGCATGGCTTTTAGAATACGGTCCGAACCCGATTGCAATGGGAGATGCAGATGCTCCATGATTTTAGGAAAATTTCCAATACACTCCACAAGATCACGGCGAAATCCCATGGGGTGAGGGGAGGTAAAGCGAATACGCTCTAGCCCTTTGATTTCATGGAGTGCTTCAAGCAATTGAACAAAGGGGCTTTTTCCATTTTTTTTAGGAATTTCATGACGTCCGTAAAGATTCACGATTTGACCTAGGAGT
>WBXG01000027.1 GCA_008932965.1 Verrucomicrobiota bacterium | reverse complement strand
GTTTCTGAGCATGAATAGGATCCTCATGTTGAGCCTTGCGCCATGATTGCAGTGTAATGATCTGTTGTTCATGGAGAAGATCGAGTCCTTTTGCACGAAGTGCTAAGGTTTTGCCCATGCGAGGACGACGTTCTTGAAGGCTTCCCCCAAAGACCTTGTGGAGCTGAGATTCTGTTTGCTCAAACTCTTGAGTGATCATTGTCAATAGCTTCTCTTGGATCGATTGATCTGTGACAAGAGAGGCATATTTTTTCATCATAGAAAGGTTTGCAGAGGCGATGTTCGTCTCCACATTAAGGAGAACATAATTGAGAAAGGGCCAAGCACGATGATGTTCTTGAAGGGCTTTGAAAAGTTCCACATCTTCTTGTTCTAAAGCAGTAAGGGCACTTCCCACCCCGAACCAACCTGGAAGAAAATAGCGAGCCTGATTCCAGCTAAAAACCCATGGGATCGACCTAAGATCAGAAAACTGATGTTGTGCAGAACGCCTTTTGGGGCGGGAGCCAATGCGGCTGACCTCAAGCGCATCAATGGGAGTGGCCTGCTCATAAAAGGTTAAGAATCCCTCCGTAGTGATTAAGGCTCGGTAGGCCAAAGCACTCTTTTCAGCAAGGAAGGAACCAATGAGGGCGGCAAAGCGAGACTTTTCTTTTTCTTGAAAGCTCTCTTTTTTGGAATGCTTTTTTTTATTGAGAAGTGAGAGGCTGGTAACTCCGGCAAGAAGTAACTCTAGATGATAGGTTGCGTTACTCTGTGTTCCATATTTTTGAGCAATAGTCTCGCCCTGTTCTGTCATTCTAAGATCTCCTTGTAGCGAGCCAGGGGGCAAGGCTTCTAAAAAAAGGTGTGTCGGACCGGCTCCCCTACTGATTGTACCACCACGTCCATGGAAAAAACGTATTGCTACATTTAAGGAGTTTCCTACTTCAGTCATAGCTCTCTGAGATTCATGAAGAACCCACTGGCTCGCTAAAATTCCACAATCTTTGTTGCTATCGCTATAGCCAATCATAATTTGCTGGACTAAAGAGGGCTCTGCGTTGGGTTCCGTTTTCTTGGATTGATGAAGGAGGGTGGCCCATCCAGAAGCTTCTTGAAGGTAGTTATGGAGAAGCTCAGGGGAATGCTTGAGATCCTCATAGGTTTCAAAAAGAGGGACAATGGGTAGAAGCGAGTAATGTGTTTCTCCGTTCCATCTGCTAATACCGGCTTGACGAGCAAGAAAAATCACTACGAGAAGATCAGAGAGCCGGCGTGTCATACTCACGATTAATGATCCGAGAGATACTTGCCCATGATTTCTTATCTCCTCGCCAAGAAGATGGTAGAGATGAAGAAGTTCTTCTGCCTCTTGGGGGAGCTTCTCTTTATTTTTTAAAAGTGTTTGTTCTGAGGTAAGCTCTTTTCTAAGAAAAGCAAGACGTTTGGATTCCTTCCATTGGGTAAAAGAATCGGCCTCAGGAACCTTGGCAGCTTGTAGAATCTGTTGCATCACCAGATCGTGCCTCTGGCTATTTTGTCGAATATCTAAGTCTGCAAGATGAAAACCAAACACATCGAGAGAGCGGAGTAAGGGCCATATCAGTTTCTTAACGAACCTCTCTCCATGAATCTCCTCTAAACTTGCAGCTAAGAGCTCTAATGCTAGTCGAACCTCATGAGGAGTCTTAAAGAAGACTGGGCATGATATTTCATGCTGATCAACTGCTGAAGCCGGCAAGCCATATGGATGCTGCGTCGAGCTCGAATCCTTACCTGAGCATTCTATACTCGAACCTCTATCGTCACACTTCATCACTCGCTTGATCCCATCAGCCTCCTCGTCACCATCAGCATGAAATATATGGGCTAAAGAAAAAGTATCATGAGATTTTAAAAATGTATTCTTTGCAAGAGGAAGTTTTGCTTGAACTAAGAGCACAAACTGTCTCCATAACTCCTCCGGGCAGCGAGTAATAATGCCTGCAGCAACCTCTCCAAGCTCTTTCTTAAATTGTTCTATCATCTTGCAGAGAGGCTCCGAGGGCATTTGAAAATGAATTGATAAGGGAAGTGCACGTGCTACTTCTTCTAGTTGTCGATCCAATAAGCTAAGAGCTGAAAGGCGGAGTTCTGCAAGGGTCTCTCGTGTGACCTCTGAGGTTACAAAAGGATGCCCATCACGATCACCACCAACCCACGTTCCAAATTCTAATCTAGGACGAGATTTATGAGAGGCGATGAGTTCCAAAGGAAAGTCTAATTCTTCCCAAACAGCTTCTAGCCGATCATCTAGGTGTGCGAGTGCTTCAGGAAGAATGCTGCGAAAATAAAAAAGAATCCCTCGGCGTTCTTCTGAAACCTTGGGTTGATTTAAAAAAATTTCTCCACTGCGCCATAGTTTTTCGAGAGCCATTTTTATCTCTTCACGAATTTTTTTCTCTTCCAAAGGAGTTCTCTCCTCCTGGTGGATGGATGTCAAAAGCTGATTGAGAATTCGATGCTGCTCTAAAACAACTCCCCGTTTTGCTTCTGTTGGATGAGCCGTAAAGACGGGCTCTACGCGAACCTGTGAAAAAAACGTAGCAATCTCCTGAGCGCTGAATCCAGATTTTTTGAGACGCAATAATTGAGATCCCCACAAGCCCCGCTCCAGGGTCAATCCAGCTCGTATTTCACGGAGACGTCGTGTTTTTTCGGCAGCATTGGCCTCCACAATATTGAGCAATTGAAAAGCAATAGAATAGGCCTGCTCCAAACCTTTTTGTGCACTGTGAGCCTCCTCGGAGGTTGAAATCCAGGGAAGAGCATGGGCTAATTTGGCCTCACCAAGCTCTAGGAGAACTTCCTTGAAGCAGAGCATCAAAAAATGGAGATCCTGATCGATTTTTTTAAAACCATCTAAAAGATAATGGGATTCTTGGAAGGAATGTTTTCGATCAGCGTGATGTTTCATGGATTGATCCTGCTCGAGAAGTTGATAACATGCGGTAAGCTCTTTTTTTTCTCCCCAACAAAACCTTCAGTTTAATTAAAAATGACATTTCTTCTACGAGATTTTTTTGAATCTTTCATCATCGTTTTCTTTGGGTCGATTTTTATACTAGCAGAAGCACTTCTAAAAACTGGAAAAGGAGATTTCAAAACTGTAAAAGTCATCCGAGTTACTCGCTTACTTTTTCGACTTAGTGCCTCTTTCTGCTTCACCTTTGCTGCGGTTTTTATTGGAAAGGAGATCCATCGTTATTACCCTCTCACATTTTTGGGATATTGGATGCTTCCTTGGATAGCGACCCTATACTTGACTATTCTTGTTCTATTTTTTGGATGGTTTTTTCCCTGTTTTCTTGCTGAATCTCATCCCACATGGGGACCAGTAAGTGGTATTGAAAAACTATCACGCTATTTTATCCGATTTATAAAACCCTTTATTTCCTTTCTTGACTCATCTGGAAGCAAAATACTTGGACTCTTTGGACTCTCGTTGAATGAAAATCATCCGACCTCGGATGAGGAGGTCATGCAGATGATGGATGAAGGGATACATACTGGAGTCTTTAATGAATCTGAACGAGAAATGGTAGAGGGAATTCTCGATCTTGATGAACAGACAGCCGCCTCATTAATGACTCCTCGTTCCCATGTTGTTTTCTTAAATCTCGAGGATGAAGATGAAATGAATTGGCGTCGTATTATCTCTAGTGGCCATTCTGAATTTCCAGTGATTCAAGGAAGTCTCGATAATATAGTTGGGATTGTTTCTGTAAAATCTCTTTGGGCGAATCTTTCGATGCTGGGATCTATAGAATTAGTAGATCTCATCACGGCACCTCTTTATGTGTTTAATCGACTAACTGCATCTAAAATTATCGAAGAATTTCGTATGAAAAAACATCATACTGCCCTTGTGGTTGATGAGTTTGGAGTCATCGAAGGTATTATCACATTGAAAGATGTCATGGAATCAATCTTAGGAGTCCTTCCAGAGCGCGAAGTTAAAGGGCATTACCCTGAAATCAAAAAACAAAATGATGGAAGTTGGATTGTCGACGCTATGATCCATTATGAAGAAGTGTACGAAAAATTAGGGCTTCCTCCTCAGCAAGAGCACGAAGAAAATCGCTATCTCACTCTTGGTGGATTTTTTGTACATCACTTAGGTCATATTCCCAAGATAGGAGAAACTATTGTGGTGGATCATCTCCATTTGCAGGTTTTTTCTATGAAGCATCACCGTATTGATAAACTCCGCATTGTGAAGCTCACAGAATAATATCCTTTTCATGAAATATCCGGGTTAATTTGGGGTTGAATTTCAGGCCATGGCTGATCACATTTTTCCCATTCATGCCAGGTGACCTTGTCGCTTCCTCCTAGATTTTTCCAAAGCTCATGACAGCGCTCGCTCCAATGGGAATAATCTGGAGCTTGAAAGGGGTAGTCTTTAGATCCAGGAAAAATAAAATAACTCACATGAGGAGCGCTTAAGGGGCGATGAGTTTCACTCGATTGAGAATCAATAGCACGACAGATGCGTAAGGAGGCTTCGCCGATTTTGGATGCAGGACCGATATCCCCAACGATTGCTGGATAGAGTATTCCCTGATAAAGAACTACTGCATAATCACCAATGGAGGCCCCATCCTTTATTTTTTCCAACATGAATTTTGGTAAGACGATAAAAGGATCTGCGGAACCAACTAGAAAACTCCAGCGTTCTAGTTCGATGAGGGTAGATTGAAGAGAGGAAGATTCTAATGCTAATCTTGATTTTTGCTCAGGGGTTATTTTTTCATCACTCAGCGACTTTTGAACTAGAGCAAGGTGTTCTCGAAGCTCATTAATATTGGGATTTGGCCTAGAGGTAGTTTTGGGCCAACGATAATTTGTTTGTGGTTGATAGGTAGAGGAGAGTTTTTCTAATAGAAGATTGCGATCACCATCAGAACCATCTGCATTCACATTCATGATTGCTTGAACTAAAATAGCAGTTGATTGAGTGGTTGTATTGGTGAGGGGAAGGATTGTTTGGCAATCAAAAAGGGATTCACGTGATGGGAGCTGACCTAGATGAGAGAGTTGATAGTGGAGCATTTTAATTTTGTTCTCAAAAAGTCTGCTGTAAAAGAGGGAGCTGTTTTTCACCCCTTCTTGAGGTGCTGGTGGTAGCATTTCTTTTAAGGTTGGGAGAGCATTAGCAAGTTCTGGAGTAGCCGCACAAAGAGCTTTCATGGTCATCGCAGGTGCTGGAACGGTTACATGGAGTGTTAAGTCCAAACCATAAGAATTGGGTGTTGTGGAAGTCTGGAGTGCATCATTCATACCCTCTTTGCTTGTAACATGACTCTCCACAAGGGCTCCATTGGCCATCTTAATGACTTCGTAACTTTTGCGAGGCAAAACAGTTTCAAGAGAATTCTTTTTTTTATGACATCCCTGCATAAGAAAAAGAGTTAGCATAAGAATGAATAACTTCCTTATTTTCATAAAAATTGAGTCTGTTAAAAAAGAATCACCTTCCTCTCCTATCCTTTGCTAGTAAGGAAAAATGGGCCTGTAGTGAAATATCCGGGCTAACGCAAAATCCATCTGACTTCCTGGTCTCCGTAGGTGATCAGTATGAAATATCCAAGCTAGATCTTCTTCACGTCATTCTTTAATTTCCTGACTGGTAAACTCCTGGAAGGATGTCTAAACCCATCAAGGTGATTTTATCGAGGCGACCCGAGCGTTTGAATTTGCTATCTCTTTGGTAGGCCAGCAGTGCTGCTTTTAAATTGGCATCTGGTGTGCCATTGATTGGTCCGGAGTAGTAGCCTAATATTTTTAAGTTTTCCTGCGCTCTCTGAATCGTAGCAACTTGAATTTCTGGAGAAGCAGCTAAAAGAGGTCCTCCCACAAAAAGATCGGCAAGGGCTTTAGGATCCGGTTGAGCAGAGGGGGAGAGATAGGATTGTGGTTTGAAGCTAGAAATCTTTCTTTTTTGTGTTGGGGCTGCGATTCCGAGGGCTTCTTCAGTTTCAGGAGTGAGGGTTCCTGTTGGTCGCAAATGATTAGCCACTTGAAAACGACGAATAGCAGCACTTGTTCCACTACCTGCACTTCCATCCATAGGACCCTTGTAATAGCCAAGTCTAGAGAGGACTTGTTGGGAGGTGAGAATGGTATTAGCTGCTAGCAGAGGGTGGGAGCAAGAAAAGAGAAGTGCAATAATTGTAGAAAAAAAGAGAGAAGGTTTCATGTTGAATGAGGATTTAGAGATAGTTATGAAAGATTAATAAAAATTTGATTTAGAGCTAACTTGTGACTGTAACAATGCCTTCATAAGAACGCTGGAGATAACGATCTGTCATTCCTGCAATATAATCACAAATCACACGATTTTTTCCATCATGATCGATACGTTGGTAAAACCGATGACCGATAAGATGTGGGTTTTTTTCAAAGTGATGAAAAAGAATCTCAATCTTGTGACAAGCCTCTCTATTAGCTGTAGAGATACTAGGATGACGATAAAAATAGTGATAAAGAAAAGAGCGGAGTTCTAAATTTGATTTTTTATGAGCCTGATAAAAAGAGATAAGACGCTTTGGATGCATTCTCACCTCGTTTGCAGAATGAAGGTCAGCCGCCAGGATTGCCTCTCTACTAGCAGCAATGAGCTCCTCAACTTGGTGATTGATAAGGCAACGCAAAATGAATTTTCTGTTTTGTAGAGCAGCATCGTGTCCGACGTGAGCCCCCATCTCGTTGAGAGCTATCTGCTTTGCCTCACGCCAGAGATTGAGTTCCTCAAGTTGTTCTAGCTCTAGTAATCCTGATTCCATACCGTCATCAAGATCGTGGCTATAATAGGCGATTTCATCGGAGAGATCGACACATTGTGCTTCGAGCGAGGGGGAGGGGTAGCTTTCTCCTTGAGGTGTAAAAAATTGATGATGATGTTTTTTGAGCCCCTCAAGTATCTCGTAGGAAAGATTCAGTCCAGGATGCTGAGGATAACTCTCTTCCAAGAGCTTCACTACTCTTAGGCTCTGCTCATTGTGATCAAAGCCGCCATGATCTTTCATAAGCAAATGAAGCGCTTTTTCTCCAGCATGTCCAGAAGGAGGGTGGCCAAGATCATGAGCAAGGGCAATGGCCTCACACAAATCTTCATTGAGCCCAAGAGCCCGTGCAATCGTCCTGCTAAGGGAGGCCACTTCAATGGTGTGCGTTAATCGTGTTCGATAATAATCACCCTGCCCATTGAGGAAAACTTGAGTTTTTCCATCAAGACGGCGAAACGCTGTACTATGGACAATGCGGTCCCGATCACGTTGAAAACAGTTACGAAAAGAATGGGAAGACTCTGGATAAACTCGTCCAAAAGAATCTTCAGGTTTTTGGGCCAGAAAAGAAAAAGAAGTCACAGGAATAAAAGGAATAGAAGAAAATATGGCTTCGAATTCGCTGAGGCTGATGAAGAGAAAGGAGTGACGGCGCGCAGCAACGGAGTGTACATGAAGTACTCGATGGCGCGAGCACCGGCACGACACAACTCTTAGCTGCCTTAGTAGAATTCCAATCCATATTTAGACGTTGAAGCGAAACTCGAGTACATCTCCATCCTTGACCTCGTATTCTTTGCCTTCAATACGGAGCTTTCCAACTTCGCGGCATTTTGCAGAGGAACCTAGTATGTTTAAGTCATCATATGCCATGGTTTCTGCAGCAATGAAGCCGCGTTCAAAATCGGAATGAATGACCCCAGCAGCAGCAGGAGCCTTATCACCAGCACGAATGGTCCAGGCACGTGTTTCTTTTGGCCCGTAAGTAAAATAGGTTCTTAGTCCGAGTAATTCATAAGCCTTACGAATCAGGAGTCCGACGCCACTATCGGTGAGGCCAAGTCCTGCAAGATACTCAGCAGCATCTTCTGGAGCGAGTTCTGCAAGTTCGCTTTCAATCTGAGCACTGATGGTCACAGTCGAAGTCCCAAAGTGAGTCATAGCATACTCCTCTACTTTTTTCACAGATTGAACCGCTGGACGAGAAGCATCCAAAAGATGAGAGAGATCCTGTTCTTCTATATTAGCCGCAAAAAGAACTGGCTTGGCGCTCAGAAGATAGAAGCTTGCCAGTATTTTTTTTTCTTCAGCATTGAGTTCTACAGTTGAAGCTGGAGCACCGCTGTTGAGGTGGGGGAGCAATTTTTCACCAAGAGCAATTTCAGCCTTAGCTACCTTATCACCAGTACGAGCCGCTTTTGCCTGACGCTCGATACGTTTTTGAACCGCGGCCATGTCAGCCAAGATGAGTTCGGTGTTGATGATTTCAATATCGCGAATCGGATCGAGCGTTCCGGCGACGTGATGAATATTTTCATTATCAAAACAACGTACCACTTGAACGATTGCATCAACTTCTCGGATGTGCCCTAAAAATTGATTCCCAAGACCTTCTCCCTCACTGGCGCCTTTTACGAGGCCTGCAATATCAACTACTTCAATGACTGCAGGAATGATTTTTTGAGAATCAATGATCTCTGCTAGACGTGCAAGCCTAGGATCAGGGACAGTAACAACGCCAACATTAGGCTCTATAGTACAAAATGGAAAATTAGCAGCTTCCGCTTTGCGACTCCGCGTCAAGGCATTGAAAAGGGTGGATTTTCCGACATTGGGGAGACCGACGATTCCTACTCGTAACATTCAAGAAGGTTAATGGGTCACGTATCTGGGGTAAAGAGTTAAAATTCTCTTCAGTCTTGAGGCTTCAACCATTAGCTTATCTGCCTATGAAGCTTCATACACTCATTGATCACCTTAACACCCTTTTAAATACTGCTTCTATTAAGGATTATCCTCCAGCTCACAATGGGTTACAGCTTGAAAATAATGGATTGATCGAGCGTATCGTCGTGGCTGTTGATGCCTGCGATGCAGTCATTGAGAAAGCAACACAAGAAAAAAACACACTTCTTATCGTGCATCATGGTCTTTTCTGGAGCGGCTTGCGGCCATTAACAGGCACCTTCTATCAAAAAATTAAATGTGCCATGGATCACAATCTTGCAATTTATAGTTCCCATCTTCCTTTGGATCTTCATCCTGAACTTGGAAATAATATTTTATTAGCAAAAGCGCTTAATCTTGGTGAACTAAGACCTGCTTTGGAGATTGCAGGACAACTCACAGGATATGCCGGTCAGTGTAGTCCTATTTCAAGAGCTGCTTTTTTAGAAAAAGTTTCTCACGCCGTTGGAGGGCCTGTCCATCATGCTCCAGGAGGCCCAGAAAAAATAGAAAGAGTTTTAGTGGTCACGGGGGGTGCAGGAAATAAAGTTATCGAAGCTGCTGCAACTGGTGTCGATACCTTTGTCACTGGTGAGGGGAGTCACTCAAGTTACATAGAAGCTGAAGAACTCCATATCAATCTGATCTATGCCGGGCATTATGCGACTGAGACCTTTGGAGTGAAGGCATTGGGTAATTATCTTTCTAAGCAATTTCATCTTCCTTGGGCTTTTATCGATCATCCGACTGGATTATAATATTCTTTCTTTTCAATAAAAAGCCTCTGGAGCTCTGGAATGTCGGTTTGTAGGAAGGAGGAAGCGTAAGAGGCTATGGAATCATAAAAGCCTGATCAATGAATAAGGCCCCAACGAGAGGAAAACGGCCAATAGACGAAGAAAGCACGTCCAATAACATTATGTTCCGGAACAACTCCCCAATACCTACTGTCACTCGAGTTATAGCTATTATCACCTAGGGCGAAGAAACTTTCAGAGGGTACAGTAAAGGTCTCTTCTGGTGATCCAAGGTAGGGAGAGGAGTCACCACTAGCAGTTCCATTAGAGTAGCCACGATACCCATGGATCGCAGAAATGACCTTAAGGAAACCAGCTTGATGGGGTATGCTTCCATCGATAAAAAGACGAGGTGGATCAATTCGAAGCGTCTGGCCAGCTAAACCGGCAAGACGTTTGACATAATATTGAGAGCCAAGTGCAGGATCGAGCCTCATCTCAATACCTGCAATGCCGGAAGTAATAAAAACAAAAACATCAGCTGCCTTCGGATTACAAAAAGCATAACTCATACGATCTACAAAAATCTGATCCCCTGCTTGCACATAACCCTGTGCTATGATTTCACCAGGAGAGAGAATACGACCTGGACGTACTTTAAAATCTCGGATTAGCACATCACGTGGTGTAAATAGGGAATAGCTCCCCAAAGAAGTAGTCACTTTCGTAAAGGTAAAGAAATTAAGAAATGTCTTTTCCTCTAAGCTTAAAATCTCTTCTTCCTGTTTGGCTTGAACACTGATGTAACTTCTTCCTAAGCGTACAAAATCAAAGGCTCTAGCAAGAGGGGAGGGAGGTAGAGTAGCTTCTGGGTGCCCTGTCATTCCATAGAGCGTGGGTTGCATGGATCCTGTAGGAATACGAAAGGGTTTGAGGAGATAGGCCTGAAATCCAACCGCTAGAACGATGGCAATGACGATGGACTCGACATTTTCAGCAAGAACATGATGACGACGAGCAGGAACTAGGGAAGAGAAAAGAGTTTCTACTTTTTCTTGAGCAAGGGCTAGAGGTTCGGCTTTTTTTATTTTTAAGGCAGTCTCTAATGCTTGTAATGCATGACGCGCTTCATCACTTTGTTCTCTGCTCCAGAGATCACAATGATAATGAAAAAGTTTCTGAGCTGCTGCGCGCAGTTCGCGAGCAGCTTTGAGATAGCGTGGGGTAAAAAAAAACATGTTTTATTTTGAATTAATAATCGGAACCGGTTTGTTTCTTGATCTTGGTCTTTTGGTGGGTTGTTATAATTTACCTCATTGAACCCAATGAAGAAGAACTTTTATAGTTGATAGCTATTTTACAACCTATCGAGCAAGAAAAACTAACTTTAGAAAAGGTGTCTCTGGACTCATGGCTCTTTACGAGGTACTTTAGCATTCTTTTTCCATGCCTGCCTCCCATACTCGTAATTTTTGTATCATTGCCCATATCGACCATGGCAAAACGACCCTCTCGGATCGTCTTCTAGAATTTACAGGAACCATTGCCAAGCGTGATCAGCAGGATCAACTCCTTGATTCTATGGACCTCGAGCGGGAGCGTGGTATCACCATCAAATCACACCCAGTGACGATGGAGTACAAAGCACGTAACGGAGAGACCTATCTACTCAATCTCATGGATACTCCGGGTCATGTCGATTTTACTTATGAAGTATCACGAAGTTTAGCAGCCTGTGAAGGGGCGCTTCTCATTATCGATGCAGCTCAAGGGGTAGAGGCTCAAACCCTAGCCAATGTTCATTTGGCCTTGCAGCAAGGGCTCACCGTCATTCCCGTTATTAACAAAATCGATTTACCTAATGCTGATCTTCCGAATGTCAAAAAACAGATGGAAGAGATTTTGGCAATTCCTGGGGAGGAAGCCATTGAAGCGAGTGCTAAGGCAGGAATTGGAATCGAAAATATTTTAGAGGCCATTATTAAGCGCATTCCATCTCCACCTCCTGATGATGGAATATTACGTGCGTT
This sequence comes from Verrucomicrobiota bacterium, assembly GCA_008932965.1. Classification (GTDB taxonomy): domain Bacteria; phylum Verrucomicrobiota; class Verrucomicrobiia; order Chthoniobacterales; family UBA6821; genus CAIWMF01. Next base: position 10,426 of record WBXG01000027.1, on the reverse strand, counting down.
GGTTTTTGATTCGCTCTTTGATATCTATCGCGGGGTAGTTAGTTATATTCGTGTTTTTTCAGGAAATCTGAAGCCGGGTCAACAAGTGCGCTTGATGTCGACTAACCAGTCGTATGAGACCAAGGAAGTTGGGATATTCACTCCTAAAATGAGTGCTACCTCCTCGATGAAAGCTGGGGATGTCGGATATTTCATCGGCAATATTAAAACGACTGCTGAGATGAAGATTGGGGATACACTCACCGACGCACGCCATCCTGCAACAGCACCCCTTCCTGGTTTTAAAGAAGTGCAACCAATGGTTTATAGCGGTATCTACCCTATAAATACAGCCGATCTTGAGCCGCTTAAAATGGCAATGTCGAAACTTCAACTCAATGATGCGGCGTTTGTTTTTCAACCTGAGAGTTCGGTGGCACTTGGCTTTGGGTTTCGATGTGGTTTTCTAGGACTGCTCCATATGGAGATTATTCAAGAACGCCTGCGTCGTGAATATAACATGGATATCATTGCCACCTATCCCAGTGTTGTCTATGAGGTGGAGAGGACCAATGGAGAACTACTCCTTGTGGACAATCCGGCGAATCTTCCTGACATGAGTGTTATTAAAGAGATTCGTGAACCTATTACGAAATGTGTGGTCATGGTTCCGAATGAAAATATCGGTGATATCATGCAAATCATGATGGAGAAGCGTGGAGTTGTGGAAACGACAGAATCGGTAGACACACGTCGAGTGATGATCACGGCTACTTTGCCATTGAACGAAATCTTAGTCGATTTTCATGACAAGATAAAATCAGTCACACGTGGTTACGGCTCTATGGATTATGAGCCAGCTGGATATCGAGCTGAGAAGCTCGTGAAACTTGAGATGCTTGTCAATGGTGATCCTGTGGATGCCTTTTCTAGTATTGTTCATCGTGATAAAGCCGAGTCTCGCGGGAGGGCTCTTGCGACCAAGCTTAAAGAGGTGATTCCCGTACAGCTCTATCAAGTAGCGATTCAAGCAACGATTGGTGGGAAAATTGTCGCTCGAGAAAGTGTCAGTGCGATGCGGAAAAATGTGATTGCTAAGTGTTATGGGGGTGACATCACCCGCAAGCGAAAACTTCTTGAAAAACAGAAAGAGGGTAAAAAGCGTATGAAATCCATTGGAACCGTCAACATCCCGCAAGAGGCTTTTATTCAAGTATTGAAGACGGGATAACCCGAATATTTCATACTGAATCTGCTGCGGCTTGCCAACACTTGATGGATGCTCCTCGGACAGTATGAAACATACAACCATCGTCGCAATCCATCACGTTCGTTGTCTGCATCAGGATTTGCGGCGCCTCGCGACGAACCAGTATAAAATATCCGGGCTAGAGGTACGGTTTTTTTTGCTTGAGTGATTCTTTCTATTTTTAAATCAGTCATGATAATTCGGAGTGACACTCCGGATTTTCGTGGTTATATTTTTTAAATGATCATACGAGCAGTATTGTTAAAAGAGCTCCAAAAGCGCTTCACTCACTTTCCTGTTGTCGCTATTTTAGGACCTCGGCAGGTTGGTAAGACGACGCTTGCAAAAGTGCTAGTGAAAGCATGGAGAAATGGATCTGTTACTCACTTTGATTTAGAAGATCCTGAAGATCTCGCACGTCTTTCCGATCCTAGTTTTGTGTTGAAATCGCTTAAGGGTTTAGTGGTGCTCGATGAGATTCAACTGCGGCCTGACCTTTTTTCACTTCTAAGGGTTTTAGCAGATCGCAAGCCGCTGCCAGCTCGTTTTCTGATTCTTGGAAGTGCTGCTCCTGAGCTGCTGAAGAACTCTGCAGAATCGCTTGCGGGTCGCATCTCTTTTTTGGAGCTTCCTGGGGTGTCGCTCTCAGAATTTGTTGCTTCAAGCAAGAAAAGCGTCAGTGTCTGCTTAAATGCTCGTTGGGTACGGGGTGGTTTTCCAAGATCGCTGCTCGCAAAAAATTTGCCACTCAGTCAAGAGTGGAGAACTTCCTTTATTCGAACTTATTTGGAGCGCGATCTTCCTCAGTTAGGAATCAATCTTCCAGCGATAACATTACGACGTTTTTGGACGATGCTAGCCCATTATCATGGACAGACGTGGAATGGAAGTGAGCTTGCCTGCTCCTTGGGAGTGAGTGATAAAACAGTCTCACGCTATTTGGATATCCTCGAGGGAACCTTTATGGCCTTTCGATTGCTTCCCTGGAGTACTAATATCAAAAAACGAGAAGTGAAGGCGCCGAAGGTTTACCTCACAGATAGCTGTATCCTGCATAGCCTCCTTGGCATTGGTGATCAGCATGAGCTACTCGCACACCCTAAATGCGGAGCCTCATGGGAAGGGCTTCTGATTCAAGAGGTGATTTGGCATTTAAGAGCGTCCCCCAAAGAACTCTTTTTTTGGAAGCTCCATTCTGGTGCTGAGCTTGATCTTCTTGTGCTTAAAAATAAAAAACGCCTCGGCTTTGAATTCAAGCTTACCAATGCCCCTAAAGTAACCTCGTCAATGAAAGTAGCACTAGAGGCACTTCATCTCAATCATCTTTATGTCATCTGTTATGGAGAGGGGAAACCATGGGCACTAACCAAAAATATTTCAGCAGTTCCAATGATGAGTTTGAAATCATTGGATATTTTGTGAGGAAACTAGTAGGAAAATTCGGAACAACATTCCGAGAATTCGTGATATTAAACTAAGCTCTTACCTGGATATTTCACCCTAATCACCTGTGAAGATGGGGAAGTCGGATAGATGCTGCTTTGATCTCGAAGTCTTCCTCGGGCAGTATGAAACATACAGCCGTCGTCTCAATCTATCACCTACCTCCTCTGCATCAGGATTAGCGGCGCCTCGCAACGAACCAGTATGAAATATCCGTGTTAATAAGTATTAAACGCTGCAACCTGATCCAAAATCACCTTTACCATCATCGGTTCTGTCCCAATGGAGCTGGTGTAATAGAGAGTTTTTCCATGGAGGTGGTAGGGGTTACGGCGAAAGACCTCGGATTGACTCGCTGCAGGGCCAGTCTCTTTTTCAATACCTAGAAGAACCGGAATATCTTGGTAGCTGTGAAGTCCGTCGCTAATAAAAAAAGGAACGACCATCACATGAGGTTGTGTTGCCATTGTCCACCAATCATTAATAAGTGGTGGCTCTTCCATGTAGGCAGAGAGGACTTCGCCGTAGAGATTCATTTTTTTAATGTGAGCAACTTGATCTCTTGCGGCTTTGGCTGAATTGGCATCAAGATTGGTGCCATGTCCTACAATAAAAAGAGTGGTCTTCTCTAGAGGTACATTTGGAGCGGTTTCCTGAGCTCTTTTTAAAATCACTTCTGTCATGGAAGGATGAGTTCCTACAGGATCGCAATAATAAAGACGTTGTGTATCACGTAATGTGATTTTTCCAGTAAGCTCTAATTCCCGAGGAATCACTTTCTGAGTGAAATATCCTTCGCTAATGAAATTGGGAACGATGTAAACTTCTGGAGTTGTTATTCCATAAAGAACCTCCCTCATGGAGGGCTCTTCCTTCCAAAAAGCCGTACGGACTTCTTTAAAAAGAGCACGCTTTCGAAGCTCGTCTGCATGGAGTTGTGTGGGCTCTGAAGAGTCCTCATTAGTAGTAGAGCCATGCCCAATAATAAGGAGAGTCGAGTTGGAATAGTTGGACATAAAAAATGAAAATAGAGTCAACTGCCTTTCAGGGGTACGTTATTTGACTATAAAGTTTCACTTTGCAATTAATAACGTTGTTCCTTCAATACCTCTTCAATGGCTTCATGAAGTTCCTTGGAACCTGTACCATCAAGCTTTCGATCGATTTCTTCTAAGCGATGGATGAGGTCAACCACTTCCTTGCGAGCATAGGGGCCACCAGCAGATTGGCAAAAATGGGTCCGGCATCCAAAGGGACGTCCTTCATAAATGAGGCAGCGAGATGTTCTAGGGTGAAGGAGTTTACAGGCCCCATCCGTTCTTTTGGGGAGTTCCTTGCGTCCAGTATTACGAACTGATTTGGCAGCAACAAGGGCCTCTCCACGGGTCAGAAAGGGAGTCTCTCCTGTTTGAAGGAAGTGGCAACACCCCGTGTTTAAGGTGCACTGACGCTCAATAGGCCGAGATTCAAGCTCTTTGTAGATAGCCTCCACTTCTGCAATGCCAGTGCTCTTTTCATAGTAGGGGGTCATTTTTTTAGCACGATGCATAGCTGCACACTCTATTTTATTTAAAAAGGAATGAAAAAGAAATAATTGATAGAATGAACAAGTCTTGCGATTACCTCTTAATTTATTAAACTATTACGATGCGATTATTAAAAAGTCTTTCACTTCTTTTTTCTCTTCTTGGTGTTCTTTTTTTAAGTAGCTGTGCACATCTCAATGCCCCTTATGATCAACCAGCCTACAAGCCGCATGATACCTCCAAGGTAGTAGTTAAGGTTTCACTTCAAAAGCAGATGATTTATGTCATGGAGGGAAAGCGTCCTCTTCTTGTTACTGCTTGTTGTGTGGGTATTCCAAGTAGGCCAACACCGAAAGGAAACTTTGAGGTCACTCGTAAGGAGCGTAATAAACGCTCTGGAAGCTATGGTTTTTCACTTTTTCATAACCAGATCACTCCAGTTGAAGCAGGTCATGGGTCGGGACGTTATGTGGGGTATCCAATGCCCTACTGGGTTGAATTTGCTCCAGGATACGGATTCCATCAAGGTTGGGTTTGGCCTATCCCAAGAAGTCATGGATGCATTCGTATTCATTCCAATGATGCTGGTAAATTCTACGAGCTCGTTAAAGTTGGAACTCCAATAAAGATTGCATTAACGCAACCTGAGGATGCTGTATTAGGAACTAAATTCAAACGTCCTACTGACTATAATAGTCCTGATCAGCCAGCTCCTGTATTAGTTTCTCCTCACTATTTTGAGCAATTGAAGAAAGTTATTTTTAAAGAGTGATGGGTAGAACGTAACTCTCTCACTCATTACTTCATGCCTTCCTCGTCTCAACGCATCAACTTACGTACACCTGAAGTGATGCTTGAGGTTCAAGCCAAGGTGGAGCAGCATTACCGTAGTTCTCTTGTTGAAAAAGTCCGCTCTGAGGGTGGTTATTTTTCCATGGGTAAGACTCATTTCTATTTAGCAAAACAATTTGGATTTTGCTATGGAGTAGAAAGAGCTATTGATCTCGCCTATGCGGCACGAAAAGTCTTTCCCAACGAGCGTCTTTTTTTAGTAGGTGAAATTATTCATAATCCCGAAGTAAATGCTCAGATTGCAGCCCTTGGAATTCAAAATCTTTTAGAAGGGGGTGCCACTACTGCTATCGATCGTTTGCAACCTGATGATGTAGTGATTCTCCCTGCTTTTGGTACCGAAATCACCACACTTGAAAAAATCAAAGCTCGTGGTGCTCGCATTGTAGATACGACTTGTGGGGATGTGATGAGCGTTTGGAAGAGAGTAAAACAAAATGCATTGGAAGAGGTCACCTCCATCATTCATGGAAAAGCCTCCCATGAAGAGACCAAAGCTACTGCCTCCCGCGCTCTTGGGGTAGGAAAAGGACATTACCTTATTGTGCTCAACTTAGAGGAGACCGATTTTGTGGCTCAGTACCTCATTGAGGGAGGAGATCGGGAGGAATTTTTAAATAAATTTCAAGGAGCGATGTCAGAGGGCTTTGATCCAGACATTCATTTAAACTCCTTAGGGGTTGCTAATCAGACCACGATGCTTCGTGCCGAGACAGAGGAGGTCCAACGACGTCTTCGCTCAGCAATTCAACAACGTGATGGAAATACAAAAAACTTTCGTTTTTTTGATACGATTTGTGGAGCTACTCAAGAACGGCAAGAAGCTCTTCTAGATTTGTTAGAGCGTCCTCTCGATTTTTTATTGGTGGTTGGGGGATATAATAGTTCCAACACAACACACCTTGCTGAAATAGGAGAAAAAAAACTCCCCACCTTCTTTATCCGGAATCAACGCTGCTTGGAGAGTTTAACACGATTAAGGCACTATGATTTTCATCATCATCAGGAGGTTATTCTCGATAGTAACTGGATGATAAAATCACCTCAAGAGTCCCTTTCAATAGGGATCACAGCTGGAGCCTCTTGCCCTAATAATTTAATTGAAGAGGTGATGATGCGGCTTTTAGAGCTGCGCGGAGAGTCCCACCAAAAAGACCTTATAGTTGATAATTGTAAGTCTTGTTATTAGCTTTCCTTACCAATGCAAAAACCAAATTTACTCAATATTTTCCCTATTGCATTGCTGTTGTGGATTCTTCCTGGGTGCATGGTTGGTCCAAATTATTCAGTACCCTCCTCAAAGGTAGAAAAAAATTGGGTAGAACATAAAGCTGTTTCCAGTAAGCCGTATGGGGAGGCTGAAGTTTTTTGGTGGAAGAACTTTAATGATCCTACCTTGGTAGAGCTCATAGAAATTGCCTACGAGCATAATCCCAATCTTCAATCAATTGGGGTTAGTATTTTGAAAGAGCGTGCCTTGTTAAATCGTTCTATTGGGAATCTTTTGCCGCAGCAGCAAGGTGTTTCAGGTTCTTATAACTATAGCTATATTCCGCAATCGAGTAGTTTTAGTCAAAATGGAACAGCTAATGCACTGCTCAATACCATTTCAGGCACCAATAATTCAACTTCTATCAACCCTTTTATTGTTTCCAATCAATATTTTTTCAGTTCTTCATGGGAAATTGATCTTTGGGGTAAGTATCGGCGTCAGATTGAATCTGATAAAAACAGCTACCTCGCTTCTGTCGCCTCTTATGACGATGCGTTGGTTTCACTCATTGGAGATGTTGCTCAAAACTATGTTTCCATTCGCACCTATGAAGAACAGATTCGTATTACCAATGAAAACATCAAGCTGCAGCAAGAAAGTCTTCGAATTGCAACAGCCCGCTTTCATGGTGGTCAGGTTAGCCTTTTAGATGTAACTCAAGCTCAAACAGAACTTTCCACTACTGAATCTCAAATACCACAACTTGAAAATAGCCTGCAACAGAGTAAAAATGCTCTTGCTGTTCTCTTAGGCATGCCGCCGAGTGGAGTTGATGCTTTACTCAAACCTGGGAAAATCCCTTCTGTTCCTTCGTCGCTCACAGCAGGTATTCCCAATGATCTTTTGCGACGACGTCCTGATGTTCGCCAGGCTGGCTTTTCAGCAGCCTCTAAATGTGCTCTTATTGGAGTTCAAATTACGAATTTACTCCCTGCGTTTTCACTTTCAGGTTCTTTTGGTGCTACTTCCAGCGATATCGCATCGCAACAACTCACCAATATTTTTAATTGGCAGAACTCTTTGGTCAATGCTGCTAGCGGCTTTACAATGCCTATTTTTAATTATGGACGCCTCGAGAATCAAGTGAGGGTGGCAGATGCTTCCTTTCAAGAGGCCATTTTAAAATATCAGAACACGGTCCTTAATGCACAAAAAGAGGTTGAGAATGGGCTCTCTGCCTATTACCACGGACGTGAAAGTATGTGTTTTTTAGCAGATGCTGTGAAAGCTGCCAAACAATCTACGAAACTAGCAATGATCCGTTATCTTCAAGGGCAGGCTATTTACACAACCGTACTAACAGCTCAACAACAACAACTTTCTGTTGAAAGTTCCTATGTTTCAGAGCAAGGAAGTACTGTTGCCGGTGTCGTTTCTACTTACCGTGCTTTAGGAGGAGGTTGGCAAATGCGAAATGGAAATGATGTTATTTCAGCAAAGGTAAAAAAAGAAATGTCAGATCGTACGAATTGGGGGCGAATGCTTGCTGAAAAAAACCATCTTCCTCAAGTCTCTCCAGAAGATCGTCCTGCAGATGCTGTTCCAAAAAATCGTCCAATTTGGAATCTCATTAATATCAATAAATAATTATGAAATATCCGCTTTTTTTAATATTCTTCCTAGGCCTTGTGTTCAGTGCATGCAGTAAAAAAAACAAGATTCAGAATCAAGTGCCAGAAGTCATCGTTGCTCATCCTTTTAAAGAGATGGTCACTCACTACGATGACAATACGGGAACTATTGCTGCTACACAACAAATCAACCTTGTGGCACGGGTCGAAGGCTTTCTCGAATCGATTAATTTTAACGATGGACAGCGCGTTAAGAAAGGAGATCTGCTTTTTGTCATCCAGCAAGATAGTTATATTGAAAAAGTAAAACGGGCTCAAGCAACGCTTGATTATGATAACTCTGAATATCAACGACAGCTTGCCATGCTCCAAGAAAATGCAACCTCACAAGCTGAAGTCGAACAATATCTCTCTCAAGTTCAAGTAGCAAAAGCGGATTTAGAACTAGCAAAGATTAATCTCAACTACACGGAGGTAAGAGCTCCTTATGATGGCCTTCTAGGAGCTCATCAAGTCGATGTCGGTGCTCTCGTTGGATCGAGTCCTACTAGTCCTACCGTCCTTGTCACTTTGGAAGCCATCATTCCAGTCTATGTGAACTTTAACATCAATATGAGTGATGCACTTGTCCTGCGGGAAGCTCTTAAGAAATTAGGGCAAGGAAATAAGGAGGTGGTCGGATCACTTCCTGTCTATGTGGCTCTTTCCAATGAAAAGGGATTTCCTCATCGAGGGGTGCTTGATTTTATCAACAATAGTCTTGATACTTCGACTGGCACAGTTCAAATACGTGCGATTTTTCCCAATGAAGATTTGGCCTTAATTCCTGGTTTTTTTGTTACTGTGCGCGTAGCAATTGGACCGCCCTTTTTAGCATTAACTATCCCTCATGCTATCATTCAAACTGACCAGGCAGGAGAGTTTGTCTTTACAGTAAATAAAAAAAATATTGTGGAGCGAAATGATCTCCTCTTAGGGCCCACCAAAGGATCTTCTCAGTCTGTTTTAAAAGGACTCACGGAACATGATCGTGTGATTGTCTCTGGCATCAATCGTGTGAAAGTAGGCGCTCTAGTCAAACCTCAAGAAGCCGCTAATACCCTTTCCGTTCAATAATAGGATGATGGGACTCTGGTATTTTAGTTTCCTGAGCGTATCAAAAAGAGTTAACCCGGATATTTCATTCTAATCGTGACGAGGAGACCGCGAAGGCTGCCTAAAGGAATTGGGGAATTGGGGAATTTAGGAAATGGAAGTCTCCGGCAGTTCCGCTCGTGGCCTCCTGACCGCCGGTGCCCCATCACTCTTTGCTGTCTCTTTATTACAATCAGGTATCCAATATCCAGACTGGACTATTTTCTATTGAGTAGAATTCCAAGAAAAAGACCAACACCAAAAGCAACACCAAGGGCCTGAAGAGGTTTTTCACGAACATGTTCGCTAAGTTCTAATTCCAATTCGGTTGCTCTCTCACACCATTTGTTGGCTACCTCTGATGTCTGATCTGCAAGAGAGGAGTAGGTAGCACATGCTGCATGCTTCATATCACTTGCTGCTGCAGAAAGCTCATTCTTACTTTCACGGTATGCTGATTGAGCTACAAAACGCGCAGAATCAGCAATCTCACGGGCTGCCGCTGTAGTTGTCTCAAGAGCTTTTTTTGCATGTTGTTGGCTGCTTTCTAATTTTTCTGCGGGATTATGAGTAGTTTCTTTTTGGGTCATAGGAAGAATAGTTGAAATAGTAGTTTGACCAATGAGAATGCTAAATATCGATTACAAAAGCAAGTTTGGACTCTCACTCGGATATTTCATAGCAATTAGCTGCGGAAGCCGGGAAATCAGATGGAGGCTGCGTTAACCCGCATATTTCATACCAATCTACTGCGGAAGCCGGTAAGTCAGATGGATGCTGCGTTAGACTCCTATTTTGACTTGGACAGTATCTACTCATACAGCCCTGCGTTAAAATACTAGCTTGCCTTGCCACATCAGCCTTCGCGTCTTCCTCGTCACGATCAGTATGAAATATGCGGGTTAAGTTCGAAGTCTTCCTCGAGAAGTGGCCGCATACAGCCTGACCCCGAATCTTCGTCTGCTTTACTTTATCCACCTTTGTGGTCTCTTCGGCTCGATTAGAATAAAAGATCTCAGTGAGATGATGGTAGGTAATGTGGAGGATTTTATTTTCCAGTTATTCTAAGAATTCCAAACGCCCTGTCATTCCGCATGGTATCAAATTTTCATCTAGTGTTCCCTTCAGTCCTAATAAAAACTCTGAAATAGTAGAAGTGCTATGCGTTCCAAAAACTTCTTCAAGTAGTGGTTTCACTTCAAGTAGTTTTCCAGAATAAGAGCTCATCATCAGAAAAAGAGGTTGTTCCGAGAGGAGATTTTTACATGTTTCTAAAAGAGAGAGTAGTTGATCTTCGATTTTCCAAATTTCTCCTGTTCCACCTCTACCAAAGGAAGGAGGGTCTAAAATAATGGCATCATAGCGATTTCCTCGTCGTAGTTCACGGGAGATAAACTTG
>WBXG01000026.1 GCA_008932965.1 Verrucomicrobiota bacterium | reverse complement strand
TGCTATTACAAGTCTCATTACTGCCTGTGTTACCAATCTTGGTTTCAGTCGTATCATGAGTCTTTTATCTCCCATGATTCAAATTATCTACCCTGTTTTAATTCTCTATTCCCTCTGGAATATCGGAGATAAATTATGGAAGTTGAAAACCCATCGTCGCCTTTCCATTACGATGAAACCGGAGAGTAGTGATTGGGAAGCGTAAGATCTCAGAAAAATAGATTGTAAACATTTCATCCCAATCTGGTGCGTAAAGCGGGAAACAAGGGTAGATACGGCGCCCAAGTTCGAAGTCTTCCTCGGGCAGTAGGGACTCCTACAGCCGTCGTCACAATCCATCACCTTCGTTGACTCGCTCGCTACCGCTCGTCTCGCCCTTTCAGGGCTGCCCCCTTAAAGCCAGGGCAGTCTCCACCGCGGTCTCCCGACCGCCGGTGGGGTCTGCATCAGGATTCGCGGCGCCTCGCGACGAATCAGTATGAAATATGCGGGTTAAACCCATTACGGCTAGTCCAGAATGGTCTAATTACAATCCTTGCTAAATATCAGTTTTTCTGACGAAACTATCTCTTTTATAACAATTGCAACCTGCACATGGGTAACAGCGAATTATTAGTACACAGCAATACCGCTTTTAAAGCGTCTGAAACCAAGATTCGTCTTATCGTTGGGTTAGGTAACCCTGGACGCGAGTATGACGGGACTCGACATAATATTGGGTTTGCAGTTCTTGATGCATTGGCAAAAGACCATGGTGTCTCCTTTTCGTTTGAATCAAAGTGGAATGCAGATATAGCAAAAATTCCTGCTGTCGATCATGTGGATGCCCATTGGGTCTTAATGAAGCCGAGGACATTTATGAATTTGAGTGGAACTGCTGTTGCTTCCTACGCACGTTTTTTTCATCTCATAGCAGCTCAGGTATTGGCGGTTCTTGACGATGTCGCCCTTCCATTAGGTAAACTACGGCTGAGACGCTCGGGCAGTGCGGGTGGTCAACGTGGACTCGAATCGATTTTAACTCATTTTTCAACTCAAGAGGTTCCGCGCATGCGCCTCGGGGTGAGTGCCCCTGAAGATGTTTCTCAATCAGATCTAGAGATCCACTCCACATCTCTTTCTCACTATGTATTAGCTCCTTTTTCTAAAGAGGAATTACCACTCATGAAGTCTTCCATAAGGAGAGCGGTTGATGCCTTAAGATATCTTCGTCAAGAAGGCCTCGACAAAACGATGAATTTTTACAATCCTTAGTGACTGTTTTAAAAATTTACTGAAACCTCAAAAGGGCTAGCTTGCATTGTCGATTTATCGCCACTCCTCAGCCTCAGAGAATTTAAAAACAGGGTCCTCCCCGACCTTTAATATAACATCGGATATGCAGTAAAATTATTATGAGAAACTATTATGAAATCCTACTTGCTCTTATTGTGAGCAGTAATGAAGAAGAGATCAAAACACTCTTGGAGCGCCTTGAGAAAATAATGAATTCAGAAGGAGCTATTGTTGAGGAAATTCAACGACTCGATCGAAAAGAATTTGCTTATCCTCATCGTCACCAAAACTCTGCTTTTTACACTAACTTTATGATCACAGCAGAACCTGCTTCGATTGCTAAGATCAGGCAGAAGCTGGCATTACTAGAAGAAGTTACTCTCCAAAATTATTTTCAAAAAGGAGAAGTTTCTACTGCTACTACCAAGGCACCGAAGCCAGCAATGAAACTTAAAAAGGCCAGTGTTGAGGCTTAATTAAGAAAGTATTAAAAGACGTTTGCAAACCCTGAACTAATTCTTCTCATGGCTAACCTCAATAAAGTACAAATCATCGGTAATGTTACTCGTGATCCTGAAATCAAATACACTCCCAAAGGGAGTGCTGTTACTGATCTCGGTATTGCGATTAATCGTTTTTATTCCAGTGAAAATGGAGAAAAACGGGAAGAGACGACCTTTGTAGATGTGACACTCTGGGGACGTCAGGCTGAAATTGCAGCGGAGTACTGTAAAAAAGGGCGTTCCATCTACATTGAAGGTCGCCTTCAACTCGATTCATGGGAAGACAAAACCTCTGGTCAAAAAAGAACACGTCTTCGTGTTGTCGGAGAAAATATGCAGTTGCTTGGCTCACGTCCAGGAGGAGGTAATAATTCTTCTCAGGAAGAGGAGGGCTACTCTATGCGCTCTCCTACAAAGGCCTCTCAAGAGGTTCCATCAAAACCGTTATCACCTGCTGCACGCATAGAATCGAGTGATGAGGATGATGATATCCCTTTTTAACATCCATGCTGAATTCTAGCCCGGATATTTCCTACTGAAGTGCCATGAGGTGTTCTCAAGCCGCAGCAGAATCGGTATGAAATATTCGGGTTAACCCGCATATTTCACACTAAATCTATTACGGCTTGCGCATTGCCTCAAAAGTAAATGACACCCGATGGGTCTAGGAAAGTGGGAATGTTACCTCAAAAGTCATGACACCGTGGTGATGGTATTTTTGTTAACGTTGCTGGTAGTAATAACTGCATTAGGAGCGAAGTTCAAGTCGTCCGTAGGACGAGTTGAACTTCGCTCCTAATGCAGTGCGCGAAGTTTTTCTTCTAAGCTGCGAGCTAGCTTAAGGGGGTTAAGAGCGGCTCGTTGACAACGAAGAGTTTCTTTAACCTCTTCAGTGATGTGCTCGCTTTGAAGCAAGCGATCGCAAGGAGTGAGTGGTTTATCATATCGCTTTTTTATTTTAGCTCCATGGCGTTCTTTGCTCAGAAGCTTCATGCAAGGTTTGAAAAAATTATTTAAAGGCTCCCAGATATCTGTGTAGATCTCGTTAGCTAGAGGTAGCAAAGCAATATCTCCAAAACGATCGTAGCCAAAAAGCTGCCGGACGTGTGTCCAGTTTTTTTGCTCTACATAGGCATTGTCATTTTTGTGATAAGGCCTAGAGCGAGTAAATCCAACCTTCTTCTGACGCTCTTGAAAATAACGTACCAGATGATTATTTAAAAACTCACTTCCGTTGTCGGAATCAAAGCCTAGAAGTTCAAAAGGAAGTAGAGACTCTACTGAACGAGTTGCTTTGACGATTCCATCACTACCTTTATTCCAGACTGCTCGATTGGTTGTCCATCCACTAAAGATGTCCGTGTAGGTTACACTCCAAATAAAGTCTCCTTCTAAAGATACTCCGCAATGAGCAACTGTATCGGCTTCTAAAAATCCCGGCCGAGTCACATCCCAATGATTTGTACGGATCGGAATCTGTGTTTTTAAGAGCCCTCCTGGTTTGGTGCCACAGCGGCCTTTTACTCCTGCTTTTGCTTTGCGAGGAGCTAGCAGACGATCTATCTGAGCCAGACTAATTTTGAGTAATTGCTCTTTGATGGTTTTCTTTAATTGACCCCGATCCTCTTCATAGTAAGGAAGCCACAGGCTTATCATCGGAGCCAAACGTTTACCGCATGGTTGCTGAGATACTTTCCAAAGATTCCATAATACTTTTCCCACCTCCTCGCCATAAAGAGACGGTCGTCCCTTTTTTTTATTAGGATCACCACCCCAGCCAGCTTTCGCATTGAGGAGCTTGATGGCATGTTTACGACTGTATTCCCATTGCTCGCAAACTTCGGTAATGAGGCGTCTTTTCCCTTCCATTCCCCGTATTGTATATCGCTGTCTCAGCCGAGGCAGCATCTCTTTTGCTATTGTTTTTGACATTGGCATCCTACTTAGTTGCCGGTGTCATCCTTTATGAGTCAACGTCCCTTTTTCCCCTGCTGCTTTTTCCTCGCTCGGGTGTCAAAACTTATGAGTCAATTCGCTTGTGCAAAGCTCATCATTACTGCGTTGGTCTCGAATTGTGATTTGGGCAGTATGAGACATACAGCCCGGCATCCCAATCCTTCGCCCGCCTTGCACTAATAAGCTTTGCACGGCGCCTCATGACACTTCAGTATGAAATATCCGGGTTAAGTCTATTGCGTCTCGCTTCTAGGTAGTGTAACTGTAACATCAACTTTTTTATCATGTCTACTACTGCTCTTGATTCCATGCCGGTTGGGAGACCTATCCCTCCATTTTCTCTCTTAGAGGTTCTTACTGGGCAACAGGTGACGCCTACGGATCTGCAGGCCTCCTTTGCTAAAGGAATACTTGTTATTTTTCTCTGTCGTCATTGCCCTTACGTAAAGCACCTTCAAAAAGAATTAATAGAGATGGCTCATCGCTTCATGCCACTTGGGATCGGCTTTGTAGGTATTTGTTCCAATGATGCTACTACCTATCCTGAGGATGCTCCTGATTCCCTAAGAGAGATGGTGCAGCAGGAGCGGATTCCATTTCCTATCCTCTTTGATGAAACACAGGAAGTCGCTCAGAGTTTTACAGCTACCTGCACCCCAGATTTTTTTCTATTTAATGATGAGCTTCAGCTGGCCTATCATGGGCGCTTTGATGCCAGTACGCCTAAAAATGGAATTCCAATAACTGGGAGTAATCTGAATCTTGCACTGGAAGCTGTTTACCGTGGAGAAAAAGTACCAGAGCCATTTCCTCTCTCACTGGGCTGCAGCATCAAGTGGAAGATTCAACAAGAAGGATAGAACCTACTTACTGCACTTCCTAGCTAACCCAGGTATTTCATAGAGATATCCGGGTTCATGCGAGCCGTACTATCTGATCTCTCATTGTGAATTGTCGCTGTAAAAAAATCATTCTCCTCCTGTTGCTCTTTGGGGGTGCTCTCGTACTCATGAAGCTTGCATTTCTTTTTGATGCTCCTGTTCGGTCTTTTATTTTAAAAGCAGAAGGAGTGGGTTGGGATCATTCAACTTCCAAATATTTTTTTAGTTTTGTAAGTCGCTATGGGGATTGGCCTGAACTTCTGTTGTTAGGAATTCTTGGATTTTACATAGCTCGACGATATCAAAGCGCACGATGGGAACGTATTTTTTTAGTCGCCATGATAGCCTCTACACTTGCGGGTGCGGTGACAAACACACTCCGTCTAACAACAGGAAGAACGCGTCCTCGAGTTTCTCCTGGAATGGAGCAAGCCTGGCATGGTCCCTACTACCATGGAAAATGGACCTTGGGACATTCTGAGTTCAATAGTTTTCCTTCAGGACATACAGCTACAGCCTTTGGATTTGCGATTATTATTTTTTTAGCAAATCCTATTTGGGGAATTCCTGCCCTTCTCCTAGCAGCCCTCATCTCCTTGTCGCGATTAGTCCTTGGGGCCCATCATCCCTCGGACCTCCTAGCAGCAATGATTATTTCATCGTGTGTTGCATGGTTTCTTTGGAATTATATCAATAAAACATTTCCTCTCCGCATCGACCATGCAGCAGACAAAAGCGCTCTTAATTCGTAAATACCGTTTATCTGAGACAAGCCTTATACTTGTGTGGCTGACCCAAGAGCATGGAAAAGTGAAGACGGCAGCCCAAGGAGCGATGAAACAAGCAAGTACTTTTGCTGGATGCCTTGATCTTTTTGGCGAGGTGGAGATTGCATTCTCATGGAGTAAAAAAAGTGATCTTCATATTTTGAAAGAAGTGGTTCCAATGATTCCTCAACGTCGGTTGATTCCTGGCTACCTCACCTTGCTCTCAGCTTCCTATTTTGCAGAGTTATGCGATCTTTTTATAGAGCTATCGCATCCCGTGCCGGAGCTCTTCGATTTACTAAGCCGTGCTTTTGGATTTTTAAGCAACAAGGCTCCTACACGAGCAGCAGTGGAATATTTTGAGCGAGAGCTTGCAAAAGCCTTAGGGATTTACAATCCATCGCTCTCTGCGGAAGAGTCGTTAAGCGCCACCGGCTCTCAATTACCCCCAAGTCGCAAAAGACTTTTGGATCAGCTGGGAGCAGAGAAAAGGCAAACAACTAGCCCGGATGTTTCATCCTGATCAGTATGAAATATCCGCTTTGCACTTTTATTTTCTATCTTTCTATTATTAATGTAAAATTAGTAGAATTCTTTCTATGCAACAATATCACCGCCTTCTTCGATTAGTCCTTGAGCATGGAGAGCGCAAAGAAGATCGAACAGGAACGGGAACTCTTTCTTTCTTTGGAGCTCAAGAGCGATTTGATCTTCGGAAAGGATTTCCTCTCCTAACGACAAAAAAAGTTCATCTTCGCTCTATTATTCATGAGTTGCTTTGGTTTCTTGCAGGGGGAACTAATGTCGATTATCTCCATAAAAATCAGGTTACTATTTGGGATGAGTGGGCTGATGAAAAGGGGGACTTAGGCCGTATCTATGGAGCTCAATGGCGGGATTGGCGGTGTTGCCATGGACCTTCTATTGATCAGATTGAGCAACTTATCCATGGTATAAAGACGAATCCTGATAGTCGTAGGCATCTTGTGACAGCATGGAATCCAGGAGAAATCGACCAGATGGCCTTGGCCCCCTGTCATGCCTTATTTCAATTTTATGTTTGTCAGGGAGAATTAAGCTGCCAGCTTTACCAGCGGAGCGCTGATTTATTTTTAGGAGTTCCTTTTAACATCGCTTCGTACGCTCTTCTCACCATGATGATCGCTCAGGTATGTGGTCTGCGTGCAAAAGAGTTTATTCATACCTTTGGTGATCTCCACCTTTATCTCAATCATCTAGACCAAGTTCACGAACAGCTTGTAAGGACTCCACGTCCCCTCCCCCAAATGAAATTAAATCCTACTGTTCGTAACTTAAGAGATTTCTGCTATGAGGATTTTCAATTGGAAAATTATGATCCTTATCCTGCGATCAAAGCACCAATCTCCATATGAAAGCGATTGTAGCAATGTCAGAAAACCGTGTGATCGGTGCTTCTGGAGGTCTTCCATGGCACTTGCCAGAAGATTTTCGATTTTTTAAAAGAACCACATTAGGGCATCCTATTGTTATGGGAAGAAAGACCTATGAATCGCTTGGGAAACCACTTCCAGGACGAAAAAACATTCTCCTAACACATCAACCATTAGAAATTCCTGAAGTGACCGTCATCCATAGCGTTGAGGAGTTGCCTTTATTAACTATTCCTTTGGATGAAACTTTTGTCATCGGAGGAGCTGCAATTTATCAGTTATTGCTTCCAGCATGTGATACACTTTTTGTCACCCATGTGCATCGAAATGTGGAAGGAGATACTTTTTTTCCTCCTTTCGAAGAAGATTTTCAAGCAACTGCCGTTCTCATGAAAACAGACTCCTTTACCATTCACGAGTACAGGAGAAAGAGAAGCCACTGATTGCATTGATGATCTTTGCCCTCTTTACCGCCTTTAGCCTTGGTCTGCTCTACTTCATTAGTGCAATTCCGATGGCCACGATCGCTGGTGCCCCCTTATGGGCAGCAACAGCAGTCGCTTGGCTGGGGTACAGCGCAGGTGGAGGAGTCATTATTCTTTTTGGAACTCCGTTGCGAGCCTGGCTTTTTAAAAAGCTCCATCTCTCAATTCAGCCAGATGATAAAAAAATATTTTGGAGAATGTGGAAACGCTACGGTGCTCTTGGAATAGGATTCATTGCTCCAGTAACCATCGGCCCTGAGGTGGCAGCATTGATTTTATTATCTCTTGGAGAAAAGCCTCAAAAAATTTTATCCTCCATCGCTCTAGGTGCAGTTCCATGGGCGCTAGGATTTGCCCTCATCATTAAATTGGGATTCTATGTCATTACTCCATCATAAAGAGAGCTCCTCACAACGTCCTCACAAGATAGGGCTTCTTACCTCTGTATTCTTAGTTGCTTCCGTGATGATCGGAAATGGAATTTATACCAGCCTTGGTATTCAGCTCATGAGTATTCCAAGTGGTTTTGGAATTTTAGTGCTCTGGACACTCGCAGGTATTGTTGCCCTTTGTGGGGCTCTCTCCTATGCAGAAATTGCCTCGTATTTACCGCATTCTGGGGGAGATTATTATTATCTGGCTCATATTTATCATCCAGCTATTGGAACAATGGCAGGTATTATTACTCTCTTAGCTGGATTTGTAGCTCCTATTGCCCTTGCAAGTATGGCCTTTGGAAAATATTTCCAAGATTTTTTTCCAGGAGTTCCGCCGATGCTCTCATCCATGCTTTTAGTGACTATTATTACTATTGCACATTTACTGCATTGGAATGTGAGTGTCCTTTTCCAAAACACGTTGACCATTTTAAAATTTGTACTCATTGCTGGTATTATTGTGTTTGGATTTTACTACACATCCCTTTCACCAAAGATCCTGCTTCCCTCGAAAAGAGCTTTTCAAGAGCTTCTTGAGCCAACCTCAGGAGTGGTGTTGCTCTTTTGTTTCTATGCCTATTCGGGATGGAATTCCTCTGTCTATATCGCTGATGACATTATTTCCTCGCGCAAGACGGTGGGATGGTCTCTCGTGATTGGAACGCTTTTGGTCATACTTCTTTATTTATTACTCAATACCATTTTTCTCTTAGCTGCCCCGATAAGTGCACTACAAGGGACATTGAATGTAGGAACGATCGTGGCAATCCATTTGGTTGGTCCTGTGGGGGGACGCATCATGGCAGGCCTCATCGCTATCGGTTTAGTTTCCGGTATTAGTGGAATGATTTGGATTGGTCCTCGAATGACACAAGCAATGGGACGTGATCTTGTCGCGCTTCGCTGGTTATCTCCTGTCTCTCGAAATCATGTTCCTATTCGTTCCACCCTCCTTCAGTATCTCCTCGTGCTGGTAGTGCTAGCTACTGGTTCATTTAAAGCAGTTCTGGTAACTACCCAGGTCCCCATTATTTTTTGCTCCTTACTAGGAGTGATCGGGTTAATTGTCCTACGTCAACGTTACTTGAAAACGGAAACTGTAACTTCCTTATCTCCTCGTAGAGGATTTCGATGCCCCCTTTATCCACTCCCCTCGCTTTGTTTTGCACTGCTAAGTCTCCTTGCTCTGATTTACACCATCATTACTAATCCGCTTGAAGCAGGTGTTGGAGGGCTGATCATTTTAGTAGCCCTTGGCTGCTATCCGATTTTAAAGAAAAAAAACTGATCGTATCTCTATTTGTCATAGCCATTCTGGAGTATCCTTTCCTACTCATTTGTGATTTATTTTCTCTATGTCAGTACCCCTTTTTGATCTTTCACGTCAACGAACCCAGAGCCCCTCTTTGCATGAAGCTACTAAAGAGGCTGTTCTTCGGGTCCTAGACCATCAGGAATTTATTTTGGGTAAAGAAGTTCTTATCTTTGAAAAAGAGGTGGAGAAGAGATGCCTTGAAGCCATTTTACCTCAAGGAGAGACTCCAGAGTCAGCTTCCCCTCGAATGCCTCAGGCTATCGGGACCTCATCAGGGACGGATGCTCTTCTTGCACTTTTAATCGCAAAAAATATTGGAGCAGGTGATGCCGTGATTACAACTCCCTATACTTTTTTTGCAACAGCGGGATGTATTCATCGGGTTGGAGCAGAGATTATCTTTTGTGATATCGATCCAGCAACCTACATGATGGATCCAGAAAAATTACGACTGATTTTAGGAAACTTGAAACGAGAGACGTCAGGAGTGTTGCGCTCTGCTCATGGGAATCATGTTAAAATGGTGATGCCGATTCATCTTTTTGGAACCTGCTGTGATATGGATGCCATAATGGCCATTGCAAAAGAGTATCACCTTATGGTGATTGAAGATGCTGCTCAAGTGCTCGGAGCCGATTATCCCAGTATTCATGGTCCAAAAAAAGCTGGGGCTATTGCTGAGATGTCTTACTTTAGTTTTTATCCTACTAAAAACCTAGGTGCTGCAGGGGATGCTGGTCTTGCGGTTGCTCTTGATCCAGAAGTAGCCGATCAGGTCCGATTAATCAGAAATCATGGGATGGAAGAGCGCTACTATCATAAAGTAGTAGGAGGAAATTTTCGCCTAGATGCAATACAAGCAGCAATTTTACGAGTCCGCTTGCCCTATATTGATCAATGGAATGAACAACGTCGCAATAATGCTGCAATTTATAAAAATGCTTTTGCCAAGGCTGGGCTTCTAAGTCGTATTCACCTTCCCTCAGAGCCATGGGCTGCAAGTGGATTAAAAAATCATCATATCTATCATCAATATGTGATTCGTATCGTGGGGAGCGCTGATCAAGGACCTCAAGCTGGATTGAGAGAAACAATCATGGCCCATCTCAAGAAAAAACAGATTGGTTATGCCATTTACTATCCTGTGCCACTCCATCTTCAAGAGTGCTTTGCTTACCTTGGTCACAAGAAAAAAGACTTCATAGAGTCAGAGCGAGCCGCCCTAGAGACATTAGCACTCCCGATTTTCCCAGAGCTTAGCGAGAAAGAGATTAATACCGTAGTGGCTTCTATTGCAGAGGCCATAAGTTAATAACACTAGCCCGCATATTTCATACCGATCTACTACGGAAGCCGAGAAGTCAAATGGATGCTGCGTTAGACTCATATTTTAACCTGGAGAGTAGGGACTCATAGAGCCCTGCGTCAAAACAGATGTCTGCGTTGACTCGCTCGCTCCCACTTGTCTCGCCCTTTCAGGGCTGCCTCAAAGAGCCTGCAACTCTGGGCAGTCTCCCCCGCGGTTTCTCGACCGCCGGTGGTGCCTCATCAGCCTTCGCAATCTCCTCTTCACAATCGGTAAGAAATATTTAACATAACCAAAAAAAACCAATGTCTAATCCATCTTTAAAAATCACAAGTTCTACTAGTAGCCCTCATACTTCAACGGAGGCAGAGGATCCGGATGGTTCTTCTCAATTGCATAGACGTAGTTTTAGTGATGCCTTTGATCATTCTATAGAGGAGATTCCCTCTAGTGAATCGTCGATTGCTTCATTATCTAGCAGCGAAGGGCGAAGCACTCCCTTTCCAATTAGTGACTCCGCTCATAATCTGGAAGATCATACTATTCTTTCTCTCCCAGAGGTTTCTTCAACGTTAGCTGCAGCCATTTTAGAGAAAGGTGCTGAGGTAGCTCCAGCTCCTGCAGCAGCAGATCCTAATCGATTGACTGAAGCGGCTCTCCAAGTTTTCCTAGGCCGAGAACATTTAGATGTTATAGCTGCTAGGGACCAAGCCAATCAAACGAGAATAGAGTATGAAAGTAGAATGCAACAGCATGAACAAGATTATCATCACATTGCTGCAACACCTCATGAAGATATAGAACTTCCTCCTTTAGAGTTATGGGATAATCATAGTTATTTCAATAAATGTGCTTTCTATTCAAATCCAGCTCACAACGCTCCAATAATATTACCATTGTTACAGCGTGATGCGTGTCGTGAAATCACCATGCTTCAGAATGATATTGTTGAAACAGCAACGATGCTTACTGATCCTGTGCCAGAAGAGCGTCAGAGGGTTCAAATCAATTTAAATGATAAGAGTAATTTAAACTTGCAGCTTGCGGCTGGAAACAACTTTAAGACTCATGTTAGAGCTGTGATCGCGAAACTAGAGGATTGTACTACTCTTTGTACCAATCTTGTTGCCACCGCTAGAGAAGCTATTACTGACCATCAAGAAAATGCCATTCCAATATCCCAAAAATCCCTTACCCATATTAAATCTCAATTGATGCAAATAGATTGCTATGCAATTGCTGGGAGTATTATTAAAGAAAATATTTTCATACATCAAAACGCTGTTAGGTTCTTACAGGAAGTAAGGGGGCAAAGGAGAGCAGCAGGTGAACAAGTACCAGACAATGTCACTGAACTACTAGACCAACCTATTCGTTTAACTATTTTCAACGCAAAAAAGAGTATTAATTTTGCATTTGCCTGCCAGCATGCAGTGGATGATTTGTTAGCAATAATCCCTCAAGAGGTTGATTTAAATCTGCAGCAGGTCGAAGATATAAAAGAATATTCAAGTGCTTCAGCCTTCCTAAAAATGTCTGCAAATTTCTTTTTAGAGTCTGTAAATTCTTACTCTCAAGGTGATGCCACATCCGCTAGAATAAATGAACTTAGAGCTTCTGGATTTCAATGTGCAGGACTCAGTACCAAGTTTAAATATGATAGCCTTGTCTTAACCAATGTAGGAGATGCTCCCTATTATTTTCAAAATCTCCATGAGAGAGCACTAGCTGCAGTCAATCCCCTACAACAGATTACTAATGCAATGCCTGTGCCGCGGAAAAATGTGCTATTAAATCAATGTGAGATAGCTTTAACAAGGCTCCATGGAGAACAGCGCAATTTACTAGCAGCATATTTTTTACCTCATGTGCCAGAAAATGAAATTGCTGGTGCTATTGAGCGGCTTCTTACTCCTCAAAATCCTATTATTTAAAATAGTATTGTGATGCAGGAAACAAACCAGATTTTAAAACAAGGAGAGCTTAGTTTTTCTATGGGGCCTCTTCAGGAAGTCTCGTTTATACCCCGTGAAAAAAGAGCACCTCGGACTAAAAAAATAATTCTAGCAAAGGGAGAACCAGTAGGAGAGACGCTCCCTCAAACACCCCTCGTGCCTAGGATCATGACAGTGAGTCAAGTGACCAAGCGTGTAGCTCGGTTACTAGAAGAGGGAATTGGAACCGTTTGGGTGGAGGGAGAAATTTCCAATTATCGTAAGCAATCCTCCGGACATCACTATTTTACTCTAAAAGATAGTGATTCTCAGATCGCCTGCGTGCTTTTTGGGCGTGCTGCAGCAATGATGCCTCCGTTATCTCTAGCAGATGGAATAGCGGTGCAAGTGCATGGGGAGGTAACTGTTTATCAACCACGTGGTCAGTATCAGCTCCTCGTGCGTCTCGTCCAACTCAAAGGAGAAGGTCTTTTACAAGCGCGCTTGGAAGCTCTCAAGCAACAACTGGTTCGAGAGGGATTATTTGATCCTTCTCGGAAGCGTTCACTTCCAAAGTTTCCAAAGCGTATTGGTGTTGTGACTTCCCCTACGGGAGCAGCACTTGCTGATTTTCTCAAGGTTCTTCACCGGCGCCATCCCGGATTGCAGGTGGTGATTTATCCTGTACGAGTTCAAGGAAAAGGAGCTGCTGGTGAGATTGCTAGAGCCATCGAAGAGTTGAATTCGTTGGCATTGGGTCCCCTCGATCTCATTGTTCTTACTCGTGGGGGAGGTAGTTTGGAAGATCTGTGGGAATTTAACGAAGAGGTGATCGTCAGAGCGATTGTGGCAAGTTCTCTTCCAATAGTGAGTGCAGTAGGACATGAGATCGATTTTACTCTGAGTGATTTTGCTGCTGATCTACGAGCACCGACTCCCAGTGCAGCAGCAGAGCTTATTGCAGCAGATAGTATCGCTTTGCTCGAACAAGCAAGATCGCTCCTAAGACGTATTGTTCGGGAGACAACGGGCTCATGGGAGCAACGTTCTAGTGAAACAAGGAGGCTCGAAAATACCATTCTCTTTCGTGCTCCAGAACGGTTTCTCTCCGAAGTACAACAACGTATCGATCATCTTGAGCAGAGATTAGAGAATCCTATTCAACGTCGGTGTGAAGAGGCCAGATTTCAAATAGAGCGGGCCTCCGCATGCTTGCGCTCGCATCATCCACGCCATGTCATTCTCCAAGCTCAACAGCGCTACACGACCAATAAAAAGCAGTTGGAGTATGATCTTCATCACCGACTCGAACTCATTCGTGGACGTATCGAAAATTTACGTTCTTCCTTGGCTGCTCTGAGTCCTCGAGCAACACTGGCACGCGGATTTACTATTACTCGAGACCTCAGCGGTACCGTGGTAAGCTCCTCAAAGAACTGGAGTCCAGGGGCAACCCTTCAGACAGAATTTGAAGATGGTTCTATTAGCTCAAGAATCGTTTAACAGTTTTTCCAATCTTCTTCGTCACGACCAGTATGAAATATGCGGGTTAATGATCACTTTTTTTTGTTTTGTGATTCCACTTCCATGTTAGAGTAGAGATTTCAATCTTGAGGTAGTTTCCTCATATGTTAACCCGAATATTTCATACCAATCACCTACGGAATCCGGGAAGCAAGAGTGGATGCTGCATTAATCTCGAAGTCTTCCTCAGGCAGTGTGTTCACACACAGCCGTCGTCAGACTTCATCTCTCGCCTAACCCCATCTAGCTTCGCAGCCTCCTCGGTATGATTAGTATGAAATATTCGTGTTAAGGAACAACTCAAGAGCTATTACATTTTTAATATGATGATCTCACTATTCAAACGCTCCTTTTTTCTGCTCATGATGAGCGGGTACCTCACTGTAGTAACGGGTGTCAGAGCTGATTCTATCACGACGTATGAGGCTAAAAAAGAGAATCCCGGCTCCCTTCCTCTCCTTGTCAGTCTCGAGCATGTGGAGAAGGATCTCCATTTAACCTCGCTACAACGCAGCATTATTGGAGGTTTGCGTAATGATTATCGTGCTGCAGCAATGAAAATCACGGAGGCAGGATGGAAAGCCTCCTCAGATACTGCCCGATTACAAGTCGAGTTAGACCATCTTGGAGTGACTTATAACGAACGAGTCATGGCTCTTTTAAATTCTCGTCAGCGTCGACGTCTTCGTGAGGTCGAGCGACAAGTGCTTGGGGGAACAATGCTCACAGCTCCTTCCGAACAACAACTTTTAGGAATGAGTGAGCAGCAGAAAAAAAAGATTACTGCTCTCGCCCATGATGCTAACAAGAAAGCAGCTGCTATTAACCTCAAGGCAAATCAGGGAAAGTTGAACTACCATCGCCAGATCATCGCCCTAAGAAAAAATCGCTTGCAACATGCCGCTGCGATGCTGAAGGTTTTAACTCCCTCTCAGCTTGAAATGTGGAAGAAAGCACAAGGAGCAATGTTGGTTTTTTAATCCGTATCCGGGTTCACGGATCAGAACTATCTGGAGTTAGAAATGAGATAGCTTCTTGAAGTAAATCTATTGCATCAGGGGAGAGGAGCGGCTGCACACGAGGTGCTTGAATGCCTCCTACTGTATCACCTTGTTTAATCGTTCCTGTTGGTTGCGGTTGCTCATTCTTTATCTGAAATTCAACATAATCTTTGATCGCTTTTGAATATGCAGCTACTGCTTCTTGATTGAGCTGGTTCTTACGTATAACCTCTTGAGCCATACCCAACAATTGTGCGGCTTCTTGGTGATGAGTTTCTGTTATTTCACTAACTTTCTCTGGTACACTTGCTAAAAATTTTCCCAGTTTTGTAAAAAAAGTAACAGCATCTTCGTTTTCCTTAGTAACCGTAAAAACATCCAGGAGACTCTGGGTAAAATAATCTTTTCCATTTTTAGTAAGCTCTTTATTATCAGCATTTTTAAAGCTAACTTTGTCGTTGCTGAGGTTGCTCAACAATTTAAAAAACTGATCATAATTTCTTTCCCTTCGAATGGTGCTTATCTGCTCTGAGAGGTTCTTAAAGTCTAGAGTCAACTTAGTGGTTACAATCTTTCTCGCGTCAATACCAGCAAGTGGATTGTTTTCTTTAGGCTGTTCTTCGGGAGAACCTGTTTCTTGAGTAGAATCTTCTGCCGGTGCTTCAGGAACTGGATTCTGGTCAAGTAATTGCTTAGAATATTTATTAAGAAAGGCCTGCAGCAAATCAACCGTAGTCTTGGGATTTTGATCTAAGAAGTTTTTTACGGCCGTATCAAAAGCTTTTTCTGCTTTTTCGAGTTTTAATTCCTTGGTGAGAGAGGGCAGTTGTGACTTTTTAAATTTAGCTGTTATTGTACCAAGCTCCTTGTAGTCCTCTATATTTTTCTTTGTCAAATTATCATATTCTATTTTTGGTGGCTGAGATAATGATTTTAATTCTTCATTAAAAGCAGTATCAGCAACTCGTTTATAGACAGGGTCTCGGATATCAAATTGACTACTCAAAAGACGAGCGAGTCCTGTTGCATCATCATTACCACTCGCAATTTTCTGATCTTGCTCGGTAGGTATTCGAAATTGATTGTCAAATAAAGCATCTGCAAGACTCTTATCTGGACAATTTATTACTAATTCTGTTGCTTTCGCAGCATTAGCAAAATTTTTCAGATCATTCGCAGTGAAATAATAGGAGCGAATCGTACTGCTTTGCCGGGGATTAGTGCTAGACTCCGCGAGTTTATTAAAAATCTTTTGTTCTGAATCGCTACCATAGAAAGAGGCAATTTTGTCTTTAATTGCAGTTAAGGTATCAAGACGTGCTTTCGCAGCCTGTTGCGGATGAAAATAAGCCCAAATAGAATAGAGCCCATCAGATAACGTTCCTTGGGAAGCAACGAGGATCTCATTACCTTTTTTGTTTTTTTGAAGACTTAAACGCGCATTATCAAGCACTGACGTGGGTCCAGCGGTTGTTTGCGTGGTCAGATCATTTAGCGAATCAAAATTAACTTCAGAACTTGTTCCAATAATAGGCATGGGAGTGATTTTAGGAAAGTTGAGA
The DNA here is from genome assembly GCA_008932965.1 of Verrucomicrobiota bacterium. Taxonomy (GTDB): domain Bacteria; phylum Verrucomicrobiota; class Verrucomicrobiia; order Chthoniobacterales; family UBA6821; genus CAIWMF01. The sequence goes on along the minus strand of WBXG01000026.1, from coordinate 5,891 downwards.
ATCTTAACCCGCATATTTCACACCGATCTACTACGGAAGCCGGGAAGCCAGATGGATGCTGCGTTGATCTCGAAGTCTTCCTCGGGCAGTATGTACTCATACAGCCGTCGTCAGACTTCATCGCTCGCCTTACCCCATCAGCCTTCGCGGCCTCCTCGTTACGATCAGTATGAAATATCCGGGTTAACCCGCATATATCATACTAATCTACTGCGAAAGACGGAAAGCTCTTTTTACAATTATTGGAAGGTCTTGCATCCATGTTCCTCAATCATCAAAGCCTCTTATCCAACGATGCTTATCTCAATGTATCGGGTAACGCAAGCTGTTTTATTTGTTCAACAGCATCGCGATGGCAGATGAGCAAGGCATCGTGGGTCTGAACAACAACGAGATTTTCAACACCGCAGAGGGCAATAGTTTTTTCGTTAGAACCTTGTGAAAGAACAATATTATTGGTGGCGTTATGGGTTACGATTTCGTGTAATCCTGTTCTCACGGTGTTCCTTGAAGCATCAACACCAAGGTGCTTTGGTAAAGCCGTCCATTGGCCAACATCATCCCAATCAAACTGAGCGATAGCAGCAATCACTTTTGTGGCACGTTCCATGATGGCATAATCAACAGAAATTTTGGGAAGTGTGGGAAATTTCTCTAAGATACATTTTTCTGGTTTAAGGCTCACTATAAGTTCCTCTGCAAAGTTGGCGAGGGAGGGTTGTTGACGATGACACTCTTTTAAAAATAAAGTTGCATTCCAAAGAAAGATCCCTGCATTCCAACCATGATGACCACTCACGAAGAACTCTTCGGCTTTTTCGCGCGGGGGCTTTTCTACAAAGTGACGAACGGTTCGAAAAATTGTTTTTTGATCCTGTGGAATATGGAGTCTTTCTCCGAGATCAAGGTATCCAAAACTGATAGAAGGATGACTCGGCTGGATTGAAAAAGTAATCAATGCACTACTTTCTCTGGCCATGTGAGCAGCTTCCAAGAGTTGTTCTCGAAAAAGAATTTCATTATGAATAGTGGCATCTGCAGGAAAAAGTCCTACAACGGCATGAGGATGATGGCGAAGTGCCATCGCTGTCGCCAGTGTGGCAGCAGGAGCCGTGTCCCTCTTGGTAGGTTCTGCGATGATATTTTCTAAGGGATGATTGGTAATGGCCTGGCGTGTCGCCTCCAGTTGGGCCTCATTAGTGAGGATGAAGATATGCTCTTTGGGAACAATACCATGAAATCGTTCGACTGTTTGCTCCAGTAATGTTTTATCACTTAGAAGGCGTAGTAGGTGTTTTGGAGTGGCCTTACGACTTGCTGGCCAAAAACGCTCACCACTACCCCCGGCCATGATGAAGATAAAAAGAGGGGAAGAAATTCCAGCGTTTGAGGATTCAGCGCTATGATGCATAGTATGGAATACAATTATTATGAAATATCAGGTTTAATTTCAATCATTCCCTGGGAGCGATAGGCATGTCGACATTGCGGAAGGTTTATTTGAGCAGCATTTTTAGGATTCAAGAGTGAGAGCACACGTTCTACCTCCACAAAACCAACGTCAGAAAAATGATGCATTCTTAGCCATGCATGAACCACACGGCGTTGTAGTGCAAGAGGCAGAATCTTCATTTCCTCAATGTTTAATGATCCATGGGTAGCCCATGGAGCCGCTAGCTTCTCCAAATAATTATCTTCAGCTGCTAGAATCGTTGCTGTGCGAAGAATTGCGGTGCGATAGGTTGGTCCTATGATGTCGTCGAGTAGAGGAAGTAATTGATGACGCAAGCGATTGCGCATCGGAATTAAAGAATCATTAGTAGCATCGTGACGAAATGGAATAGTCCTTTGGGTGAGATAGTTTCCTAATGTCTCCTTAAAAATAGAAAGTAGGGGGCGTACTACAGTTAGGATCGTTTTTCCAATTTTTCTCTCGGAACGTGGTAACATTCCAGCAAGCCCTGCAGATCCTGTTCCGCGAAGGAAATTAAAAAAACAGGTCTCTACTTGGTCATTAGCATGATGTGCTAGTAGTAGCGATTTCACACCACGCTTGTGAGCCACTGCTCCGAAAAATTCATACCGGGCTTCACGTGCTGCTGTTTCCAAGGAGAGCTTAGCGCGCCGTGCGCGGGCCTGAACATCTTCGGTTCCAAGTTCACAAGGAAGCCGGAGCTCCTTGGCAAGATTGGTGACAAAGAGAGCATCTTGATCAGAGTCTGCTCCGCGTAGTTGATGATTGAAATGAACAACGATAAGATTTTTATAACCTCCCTCCAGCAGCAGGTGGAGTAAGGCAACCGAGTCGATTCCACCGGAAATACCTACCAGGTATTCATCCTCTTTTGGTAAACCACGAAGAGCTTTGCAAATGACCTCAACAAGCGTTGGGCCCTCAGCTGATTTTTTCATTTACGATGAATATATATTCAGAAAGTTTAACCAATAGAAGCGGCTCCAAAATAGGAATGTAGCGGTTTTGGAAGCAGGAGTGCTCCACCAGGCTGAGTATGCGTTTCTAGAAGTGCAACATAGAGGCGTGGCAAGGCTGTTCCAGAGCCATTGAGGGTATGGCAATAGTGATTTTTACCTAGAGCATCTTTGTAACGAAGATTCATACGGCGTGCTTGATAGTCTCCAAATTGAGAGCAGCTCGATACCTCGAGGAATGCTCCTTGGCCAGGGGCCCAAACCTCAAGATCGTAGGTGCGCATGGCATTGGCCCCAAGATCCCCGGTGCATAATTCTAAAACATGATAAGGAAGTTCTAATAATTGAAGCACCCGTTCGGCATCGTTGGTGAGGGATTCTAGTTCTCTATCGGCCTGGTCGGGGAGGCAGATTTTGACGAGCTCGACTTTATGAAATTGGTGCATGCGAATAATACCACGTGTATCGCGTCCTGCTCCTCCTGATTCCCGGCGAAAGCAGGGGGTGCATGCTGTTAGTTTCAGTGGGAGTTCCTGTTGGGAAAGGATCTCTTCTCGATAAAAATTGGTCAGAGAGACCTCTGCCGTCGGTGTTAAAAATTGAGTTCCCTCATCAAATCCATACATCTCCTCTTCAAATTTAGGGAGCTGGCCAGTTCCAACCATCACTTCACGCCGTACCAGTAAGGGCATTCCCATTTCAGTGTATCCATGAGTTTTGGTATGAAGGTCGAGGAGAAAATTGATCAATGCTCGTTCGAGACGGGCCCCATCTCCTGTAAAGCAGACATAGCCACTTCCACTGAGTTTTGTGGCCCGATCAAGGTCAAAGAGACCGAGGCGCTCCCCAATAGCAATATGGTCTTCACTATTTTTAGGAGCTGGGGTTCCCCATTCTCGAATCACCACATTCTGCGAAGGATTCTCTCCTGTGGGGATCGTTTCATGGGGAAGATTGGGAATTTGTAGTAAGAGCTTTTGTTGTTCCTCTGCGAGAATGTTTGAACTGGCCTGGAGCTCTTCCATTGTAGCTGCAAAACTTTTTACCTCTTCTTCCAGAGCCACGGTCTCTTGTTTACGACTTTTTAAAATTCCAATTTCCTTGCTTAAGCGATTGCGCTCCGAGCGGAGTTGTTGAACACGGGTTTCGGTCTCTCTGCGTTTTTGGTCACATGTTAGTAGAGCATCTACCATCGGTACCAGACTTGGAGAACGTCTTGCTAGCTGCGTTTTAACAAAGTGAGGATCATCACGAAGAAGAGGAATTGGGAGCATAGAAGAGGGAGATTAACTGGTGTTTCCTCGTGCGTAAAGCGCAACCAAAACTCTATCAAGGAGGTGAAAAAAGTTTTATTTTTTCCAAAGAGGATAGTCCAACCAGAGAGGTGAAGAAATTCCTTCTTGATAGGCCTTGAGGGCTTTTCGGGAGGAATTCACACGCAAATTGCTAAAGCTTTCATCTGGATTAGCCCAACGTTCATGCCAGACAACAGCAGCTTTAAGTCGTGGGTATTCTTTGGAGACCATCAATCTGCACCCATCGCTATACCAGAGCGCTTTGTCTCCCGATCCATGCGGCTCTGCTACCCCCCACTCAGCAACCATAATCGGTTTTTTGGGATCAAGTGCACAAAGTTCCTTGTAGGGCCAGTCTAGAAGTGGGGGAAAAAGATCCCATTCTTCTTTTGCATACTGTTTTCCAAAAAGACTCATGGCGAGCCAATCAATGTACTCGGGACCTGGATAATAGGCAGCAGCAAGGTTCCAGCTATTGTTGGGATAGGAATAGTTATTTACCTGAAAGACCCAAAGAACATTAGTAGCCCCTCGTGCTCGGACCCGATTGACCACATAGCGGTAGGCCTTCTTATATTTCTCTGCCCCCACGAGAAAGTTTTTATCCATCTTTTTGTCATAAAAAAGATGTTCTAGCCCCTGGATGTTCATCGGTTTTTCATGGTCCATTTTTTTTCGATAGAAATACCCTGACCAAGGAAACCAGGTTCCATTCATTTCGCAGGCGAAGGAGACAAAAAATTGTTCAGGAACACTCTTAGCTCCATCAGCCCATGTGTCGATGTAGTGATCCCATGTTCCATCTAAGATTCTATCAAGGGAAAATTTATCGGGTCCACATTCTTGATCAAAAGGCTCTTCCCACGGAGACCAATAAAGGAGGGGAACCGCCCCATAGGACCGTACAAGATTCACCTGTTCCATCGGAAATTGCTGGCGTGCCCAAAATGATCCAAAGGAAATAATGGCTTGGTGCTTTCCTACAAGCTGTTGAAAGTTTTGAATTCCCTCATAGGTGACTCCATCTTCTCCATCACCAAAATCGACATAGGCTCCGGTATAGGCTCCTTTTTCCGGAATTTCTAAAATTTTATAAGAGGAAGAGGAGGGTGATGATGAGAGAGGAGGCTCGGCTGCAAGAAGGAGGGAAGCGCAGAAGCAAAGTGTAAGAATTTTCTTAAAGAAAAAAGAGGAGGCGTGAATCATAAATCTACGGAGAAATGGTTTCAGTGATAGCTTGAACTACCTCTTCAGGAGTAATCCGTGTCATACAACGAAAATCGATAGGACAGGTTCTCAAAAAACAGGGGCTACACTCAACAGGATGGCGTAACACCCGATGGATAGTCCCTTGCGGGCCAGTTAAGCTTGGATCAGTAGAGCCGAAGAGAGCCACCGTGGGAATATTAAAAAGGGCAGCCAGATGCATGCTCCCGGTATCATTGGTGAGAAGAAGGGTAAGCTGTTGAATCGTTTGAAGGAGCTCCTCAAGCGAAGTTTGACCAATGAGATTTTCTACAGTTCCTGGAAAGCCTTCCACAAGCGGAGATGCAAGTGTTTTTTCCTGAGCTGTTCCAAGTAATACCCAGACAATAGGAAAGGGGAGCAAGAGATCCATCACCTTGCGAAAACGATCGAGTGGCCAGCGTTTGGCAGGTCCATATTCAGCACCAGGGCAGAGACCAATGGGAATCAATCCAGATATTTTATACTGATCTATGGTAGATTTCATATTCCTTCCTGCAGGTTTCATGATAAGTCGTTCCTTTTATTAGGATGTTCCAAGCCAGTAGGCCACGGCACGATATTCGTCAGCTTGATGCATGGGAGGGGTGGAGGTAAACTTGGGAAAAGATTGATTGATAAGCCACCTCCTTAAAAAACCTTTGTTGTCAGTACGCCCGATCCGCCGTGGGATCCGTGCAAGCCAGACCTCAAGTGCCGTGCGAATAGAATTTGGAAGAACAAGGGCGACATCAAATGAAGGCTCTCCCTGAGACCTTTTCTCTTGTTGCAGTTGGCGGGCTACAGACCACGGGGAGGCTTTGGGAGGTATTTCTATTACTGCATCCACTTCGGGAAAAGAGTTCCAGAGAGCGGCAAGTTTTTGAGGAGTTAAGATGGTGAGGTGTAAGTCGGGCCGACCTTTTTTTAAAGAGCATACCG
>WBXG01000025.1 GCA_008932965.1 Verrucomicrobiota bacterium | reverse complement strand
GAATTGGAGTAGCCATGGTCAAGCCAAAGACACCGTAATTAGTGATAGTGGCAATCGATCCTCCCGTATCCCTGGCTGATAGACGGCGTGCACGGGCAAGTTCTACGAGACGATTATAACGTTCTACAAGCTCTACAAGACGGTACTGATCAGCATTTCGAATTACCGGAACAAGTACTCCATCGGCAGCTTCCACGGCAAATCCAATGTCAATGGACCTAGGGTGAATAATACGAGCTCCCACAAGCCGGCCTGCGATCGCGGAATTTTCTCCAAGTGCAATTGCAAGAGCACGCAAAGCATAAAGAGCAGGCCCAGCCTTCAATGGCTGACCTTTGCGATGGGTGAGCATGACATCACATTGAATCGGAAGAACCACTGTTGCAAGTGGACGTGTCCAGCTGCGTCTCATGGCATCGGCAACAGCAACACGCATGGAGGAGGCAGGGGTAATTTTATTACGCTCGAGATCTTCTAAAAAGGCCTCCAAATCCTCAATAGTAACTCTTCCATTAGCCCCACTTCCAGCAACTCCCGCAAGGTCAGCAGAATGAAGGCCAAGTTCGGTCATACGGGCTTTCATACGTGGCGAGAGAAAGCTTGCTCCTTCGGCATGTGCAGGAACAGGGAGTCCGCGTAATGTGGGCTCTACAGATGATTTCCAAGAGGTCTCTTTTTGTGTTACCGGTTTTTTCTGGAGAGCGGTTTTTTCTAGGGGTGGCTTAGGAGCATCATCAACCCCAAGACGCTTTGCATCTTCATCACTAATTTCTAGAAATCCCAGTGTTGCTCCTACTGGATAGCTCTCGCCAACAATTGCCGTAATCTCTTGAATGAGACCGGCACAGGGGACGGTAACACTCATGATTGCTTTATTTGTTTCTACCTCAAAAACATCAGTGTCAATCTCCACACGGGCTCCTACGGGAAAAGCAACGCTGACAATGGTTGCCTCGGCAATAGATTCACCGAGTTGAGGCATGATAATAGGAATTTGAGGCATGAAAGTGGAAAGGGTAAAAGTTTGAAGATAGACAATCAGAGATGAAAGTCGAGGTCGGACTGAAGCGGCAAAAATAATGAATCCAAATATTTCATACCAATCACCTGCGGAAGCTGGAAAGTCAAATAGATGCTGCGTGGAACTCGAAGTTTACTAGAGCTTGAGTAAGCGATGCAGGGCAGAAGCAATAGTAGAGGCTGTTGGACGATGTGTTCCCCAAAGTGCAGGATGATAGGGAACCGGTGTGTCTCTGGCATTAAGGCGTTGGGGAGGAGCATCCAAGAGGCCAAAGCCTTCTGCGGTAACACGGGCGATCACCTCTGCGGTAACACCACCCCAAGGAAATGCTTCACTTACCACTAAGAGACGCCCTGTTCGTGCCACAGAAGCTAAGATCGTGTCGGTATCAAGCGGTTTTACAGATCGAAGATCAACGACTTCAATTTCATATCCATCGTGAGCTAGCTCTGCTGCAGCTGCTAATGATTCATGGAGCATGGCACTGTAGGTGACGACAGTGGCATCACGACCAGGCCGTGTCACACGGGCCTTGTTAGAGGGAAGTGCCATGGTGGGTAGGGCCTCAGCTTTAAGATGATAATAAAGAAATTTATGCTCACAAAAAATTACTGGATCATCAATATTGATTGCCTCCAGGAGCATCGTGTAGGCATCTTCCACGGTGCCTGGAGTCATCACCACAAGCCCAGGAAAATGAGCGTAGATAGCCTCTAGGCTTTGACTATGAAAGGGGCCACCACCAGAAGTTCCCCCACAGGGAAGTCGTACCACGAGAGGACATGGAACCTCTGTTCGATAAAATAAGGTAGCTGCGTGATTCACAATTTGATTCAAGCCACATGTGGAGAAATCTGCAAATTGCATTTCAATAATGGGTCGCATCCCTTCAATTGCAGCACCAATGGCCATTCCTATCATAGCATCCTCGCTAATGGGGGAATCCATGACACGTCCTGGAAATTCCTTAGCAAGATTTTTTGTAGCTTTAAAAGCTCCTCCAAAAGAACCGACATCTTGTCCATAGATAAAAACCCGGGAGTCTTCTTCTAAGGCTCGTGCCTGGGCTGCACGAATGGCTTCGAGGTAGGTGATGCTGGTCATGAAAAAAGTGAAGTGGTGGAACCCGAATACTTAACCCGGATATTCCATGCTGATCGCGGCCTCCGCAGTCGATGAGCATGAATTATGCGGATTAATACACTATAAATCTATTACGGCTTGTGGAAAGCTCATTGTTACTGCATTGGTCTCGAATAGTGATCCGAGCTAGAGTGACTCAGAGTGAAGATGACTTGTGGCAAAAGGAATCCACGATTCCTCTTGAGGATCAGGAGCTGGCTCACGCAAGACACGGGTGGTTGTTGCTTCAATTTCTACTTCGATCTCTTTTTGCCATGAATCGAGTTCCGCTTGGGACATCCAATTTTTTTCTAATAAGAATTGTTGAGCTACGATCATACAATCTCGCCCGAGCGGTGATTGCTTTTGTGCCTCCGTAATGTAGCTAGCATCATCATGGTCGGCATGACCAATAAGACGCAAGAGATCAGCAACAACTAGCTGTGGCCCGGCACCAGCACGTGCAGCAGCTACTGCTTTTTGGAGGACCTCAAGACAATTAGCAAGGTCATTGCCAATGACACGATGACCTGTGATACCGTAGCCAATAGCACGATCGACAAGATTGTCGCATGCAAACTGACGGCTGTTAGGGGTAGAGTAAGCATATTGGTTATTGGCAACTACCACCACAAGGGGGAGTTTTTCAATAGCTGCTAAATTGAGTCCTTCATGAAAACTTCCTGTAGATGTCCCTCCATCTCCAATACAGGTGGCGCCAACTATGCCTGTTTCACCACGAAAACGTCGTGCAATCAAGGCCCCACTCACGGCAGAGACCATGGCACCAAGATGACTGATCATTGCAAAATATCCTTCTCGAGGACGACCACGATGAATATTTCCATCGCGTCCACGCATCGATCCTAGGGCTGATCCAAGATAAGTGCGAAGGGCATCTAGCATTCCTTCCCCGAAGGCAAGACGACCTGCTTGGTCTCGAATGAGGGGTGCATAAACATCTCCCTTACGAAGATGAATTCCTAGCGCCACGCTCAGTGCCTCTTGACCACGACCTAGAAAAACACCACCCACAATTTTCCCAGAGCGTTTGAGTGCCGCTAGCTTTTCCTCCAATAAGCGCGCCGTAAGCATATAACGGTAGGCCTGGCAGAAAAGGGTTCCATCCAACTCATGGGTACTACCCGTTGTTATTGATTTACAGTTCATGTTGGCTTGTTGTTCTATCAAAAAATCTTTGTATGCTACCTATTTTCTAACATTCCTTGAAGCAGGGTAAGCCGCTCCATCCATCGCTCCTCGCGTTGTTGATGTTCCCCTAGAACAGCCGTAGGAACTTTTGCAACAAAGTCAGGGTTGGTTAACTTAGATCGCACCTTGATGAGCTCGCTTTCTACTGTTTGGATTTCTTGGTGAAGGCGTTTTTGCTCGGCTTCAATATCAATAAGACCCTCCAGAGGTATAGTGATCGTTCCGCACTCTGTCAAAACGGAAGCACTTTCCTTGGGGGGATTCTCCGTGAGGATAGTAACTTCTGTGGCTCGGGCCAATGAGGAAAAAATGGAAACCTCACTGTCGCTCCACAATTTCGTCTCCTGTTTTGGTGCAAGGAGAAAAGGGATTGCTTGTTTAGGGTTGATTTTCAATTCAGCACGTAAATTCCTTGCTGCTCGAATGGCCCCATAAAGAGCCTCTGTCCTCTCTGTGGCTTCAAGAATTCTTTCTTTACTCAAATGAGAAAGAGAATGCTTTCCCGGGGGTTGAATGTAGAGGAGAAGAGGGGGGCGATCTCGATGTGAGGAAGGGGCTTCAAATTCAAGGCGTTTCCAAATTTCTTCTGTGATGTAGGGCATGAAAGGATGGAGCAAACGCAAAAAACCCGAGAAGACATAATCGATAACCGCTAAAAGAGTCTCTTTTGCTTTTGGTGATCCATTATAAAGAGTCGGCTTTGCAGCCTCCACAAACCAATCGCAATAATCATTCCAGAAAAAATGATAGAGAAGCAGCGTCATTTCTTGAAAACGATATTCTTGGTAGGCTTCAAGAAGCTTGTGATGCATCCTGTCAAATTGATAAAGCAGAGTGATAGCAATATCAGGAAGCTCGTGAGAAGAGAGCTCAGGATGAGCGTTACAGATTCCGTGCATTTGGCGGAATCGAGCAGCATTCCAAAGTTTGTTAGCGAAGTTACGACCCTCTTCAACAATCTTTTCCTCAAAGCGCACATCCTGTCCATGAGGAGCCATGCGCATGATTCCAAAGCGAAGTGCATCAGCTCCATATTTTGCTATGAGGTCGAGTGGATCAGGAGAATTCCCAAGACTCTTGGACATTTTACGTCCACTTTTATCACGGATAATTCCAGTAAAATAGACATCACGGAAGGGAAGCTTTCCAGTATACTCCAAGCTCGCCATCATCATACGAGCGACCCAAAAGAAAATAATATCAGGCCCTGTGACAAGAACGGAGGTAGGGTAAAATTTTTTGAGTGTTGCCACATCCATGGTTTCATGAGCCCAAAGCCATGATGAAAACCATGTGTCAAGGACATCGGGATCTTGGGTCCACTCAGGACCTGGGGATTCCATCTGTACCTTGATTTCACCATGATGAGCCGAATACCATGCTGGAATCTGATGTCCCCACCACAATTGGCGGCTAATGCACCAATCCTGGATATGCTCGAGCCAATGATCGTAGACCTTTTCCCAACGCTCAGGAAAAAAACGGGTTAATTTTTTTTGCACTGCCATCTGTGCTTCTTTTGTTTTAGGGTACTTTAAAAACCATTGTTCGCTCAGCCGAGGCTCAATAGGGACGTCAGCACGCTCGCTAAAACCGACATTGTTTTCATGAACCTCTTCTTTGACAAGTAAACCGAGTTCGCGAAGAGATTGAGCAGCTTTGATACGGGCTTCAAAACGATCCATCCCAGCAAAGGAGGAACCTGCAAGAGTATTGAGGGTTCCATCGGGATTCATGATATCGATGATCGGAAGGTTGTGGCGTGTTCCTATTTCATAATCGAGGAGATCATGAGCTGGGGTGATTTTGAGCACTCCCGTTCCAAATTGCATGTCGACACAAGTATCACCAATGATCGGTAAAAGTAGTTCTGATTCCGCAGGCAGGGGACGCCGAACATGCATGCCAATAAAGCGCTTGTAACGTGGGTCATTGGGATTTACTGCAAGAGCCACATCTCCCATGATCGTCTCAGGACGAGTGGTGGCTATTTCCAACCATGTGCCTGACTCTTCAACAATTTCCAATTTAAAATAATAAAGAAGGCTTTTTTGTTTTTTAGGGATTACCTCCTCATCACTGAGTGCCGTGAGCGATACAGGGCACCAATGAACCATTCGTTTACCTCGGTAAATCAACCCTTTGTTATAAAGATCGACAAAAGTTTCCTGCACTTTTTTTCCATAAGCTTCATCCATAGTAAAGCGTTCACGGCCCCAATCACACGAACAGCCAAGACGCTTCAATTGTTCAATAATAATTCCTCCATGCTTTTGCTTCCATTCCCAGACACGCTCTAAAAAAGCGGCTCTTCCGAGATCGTGGCGCGTTTTTTTCTCTTCTTTTTTAAGTTGGCGTTCCACAACTGCCTGGGTCGCAATGCCAGCATGATCGGTCCCTGGAAGCCAAAGGACTTCATGTCCGGTCTGCCGAGCACGCCTTGCTAAGATATCTTGAATGGTATTATTGAGGACATGTCCCAAGGTTAAAAAACCGGTGACATTAGGAGGAGGAATGACAATCGAGTAGGCAGGTGCTGAGGATGTTTCATCGGCATGAAAACAGTTCGTCTCGATCCAATGACGGTACCAATGGGGTTCGACCTCCGTCGGGCAATAGGTGGTAGAAATGCTATTTTCAAACATAAAAGGAGATGACTATAAACCGACCTTTCACTCATGGCGAGCCCGCATATTTCATAGTGATCGCGGCTTCCTCGTCACGATCAGTATGAAATATCCGGGTTAATTCTGATGCTCCAACAGCCTCTTAAGTGAAAAATATGTTGGCCTTGGAGTACGATCGATTTCAACGAGACCAAAATACTCATCATCAAAACAGTTTGATGGAAAGGGTCCATGATCCACAGTGATCCCTCCATGTCTGTGGGTAGATGGATCTGGATTACCCCCCTTCCACCATTCATCGCAAAATTCAAAAAGACATCCCCCTATTAAAATATGCTCTGGATTTTTTGCCGATACATTCTCAAGTATTTCAGTAAAGAGGAGAAGGTTAGCATGATCCTGATCATCTGGATCTTCATGTTGTGTATTTTCATTGTAAGCAACGGCACCAAACTCTCCTAAATAGAATGGTTTTTTGGACATACTCTCCCATTGATGAAAACGTTTTCCGAAAGTTGTTCCATCGTAGACGTTGACCCCATAGAGATCTATGTAACTATCGATAGTGGGAGTGATTCCTGGATAAATAGTCTTCATTGCATTATCTAAGAGCATAATATCTGTGCCGATGGGGTGTTTATAGAGATCCCCTTTTCTAATTAATCGAGAAATATTTTTAATTATTTCATCACAATCTTCCGCTTTCAACTTTTGTGAATCGCTACCAGCCCCGATGAAATCAGTGTAAAAATGGTTAAAATTCCATTCATTTCCTATTTCCCAAAAGAGTGTTGAAGGTTCTTTTTGAAGTATTTTAATAAGATCTTCAATACTCGCTAAATTTTGATATTTTTCCCACGCAAGACAGACTGGAACGATAACTTTGAGTTGATAGTCGTTGAGAAGTTCTAATATTTTGGGATGTGTAATAGGCTCATAGGTTCTAATTGTATTAAAACCTGCATCGCGGATCATTCTAAAATCATTTTCGATAACCAAAAGGTCCTCCTCTGTTGGATTTAAAGTCATCAACCCATCAGGAACAGTCTCTCCTTTACGAACAGGGTGGTAGCAGACTCCTTTCATCATGAAGGGAACTCCATTGACCAGCAGTTGTCTCCCTTGAACCTCCACACGATTTGGTGGCATCCCAAAAATTACTCTAGAAACAAATAAAAAAAGTAATAAGGATAGAGAAAATCGAATAAAGTACATTTCCAGTTTAGTAAAAAAGTGGCTAAAGTTAGCCCAGTTTTTGTGAAATGCAATTGAAGACCACCATTTTTATAAAAAAGGAACTTTTATTCGATCAATGAAGTACAGTTTATTAGGCGCTGGATATTTCACACTAAAGTGCCATGGGGTGCCGCTCTTGCCTCTTCGAACAGCTGCCGAGCTGCTTCCATTAATTTCTAAGTATTGGAAGTGCTACTTAAAAAATGAAGTTCAAGTCGTTCTTTGGGTGGAAGGCGGAGAAAATTTCTTATGAAAACTGCACATCGGCTACAGCCTGCTTCCACTCCTCAGTGGTCAAGGTGACCTTGCCTCCAAAGTCATCTGTAATAACAACTTGATTAGATTCATGATGAATTTCTATGACAGGGCAATTTGCACAGGCACGGCACAGTGTGAAGCGTGTAATATTCTGATCAAAAGTTCGTTTTGTAGTCATCTAGTTACTTTAGCCCAACTCAAAAAACGTTACAAATAATTTCTTAACCCGGATAATTTAGTGTGGAGTTCCTTTTCCAATCGAGAGAAGGGTTCCGTATTGATTTTGAGCAAGGGCAACACAACGAGCATAATTTTTAGTAGCACTCTCTCCATTGAGTAGTTCTGCGACAAGCTCCTGACACGCAGAAACGTTCAGGCTTTGAATAGCCTTTTTAATCCTAGGAATTAACATGGCACTCGTGCTCAATTCATCAACTCCCAATCCCACTAATAGAGGAGTAAAAAGTAGGTCCCCTGCTATTTCGCCACAGACTCCAACCGAAATACCTGCTGCATGGGCAGCATCAACGATCATTTTTAGCATACGAATGACTCCAGGGTGTGCTGGGTTGTAGAGATGGGAAATAGATTCATTGCCACGATCCACACTTGTAAGGTACTGAACAAGATCGTTTGTCCCAATACTAAAAAATTTTACTTCACGGGCTAAAAGATCAGCAATGAGGGCTGCACTAGGTACTTCTATCATCATTCCTACCTCCAGATCCTCTTGAAAAGGAATCTTCTTATCACGTAGCTCCTTCTTGACTTCTTCCAAAATACCATTGGCTTCTCGAAGCTCATCAATTCCAGAAATCATCGGGTACATCATGCGCAAATTGCCCATCGTAGCAGCACGTAAAATGACTCGTAATTGAGCCTTAAAGAGTTCTTTATGCTGTAAGGCAAAACGAACACCACGGCATCCTAAGAAAGGATTCGCTTCTTTTATAGGAGGTAAGCAATAGGTTGGTTTGTCAGCCCCAATGTCAAAAGTCCTAATAATAGCGTGGTAGGGATAACAGCGTTGTGCTATGGCACAGAGAACTTGATATTGTTCCTCTTCCTCGGGAGGAGTAGCACGATTTAAATAAAGAAATTCGGTACGATAAAGGCCGATTCCTTCTGCTCCACTCATAAAAATAGATTCAAGTTCTCTAGGAAGCTCTAAATTAGCAGAAAGGGTGATGCGTTGACCATCTTGGGTGACCGCCGGTAAGTCCCTGATTTTTTCTAAATCTTTGTCAAGATCACGCTGTTCTAACTGCATGCGCTGATAACCACGAATGGTCTCCTTAGTAGGATTGACAATCAATAATCCATGGTACCCATCTAACAATGCTGGTTCGCCATCTTTTAATTCTGAAATAACGTGTCGTAATCCAACAACAGCAGGAATGCCAAAGGCGCGTGCCAAAATAGCAGTATGAGAAGTTTGGCTTCCGTTTTCTGTGGCAAATGCGGCTTGCCGATTCCCATAGACCATCACAGCGTCAGAAAGGGTTAATGTGGTAGCAACAATAATCACAGGGTCATTTTGATCGATGGGTTGCAACGTGGGTTTACCCAAAAGATGATTGAGAATGCGACGCGAGACATCCTTGATATCCAAAATACGCTCCCTCAAATAGGCGCTATCTCTTTTGTTAAGGCTCTCGCAAAATCGTTTGATAACAATATCAAAGACATGTTCTACATTGAGCCGTTCACGATGAAGTAATTGCAGCACCTCTTTTAACAAAGCAGGGTCCTCAAGTACTAATAAGTGAGCATCAAAAAGTGTTGCTTCATGAGCATTCAAAGCAGGAAAGACATGTTTTTTAATTTCTAGGAGCTCCTGCTGTGTTGCTAGGAGTGCTTTTTCAAAACGCTCCATTTCACTGGCAATCTCTCTTCCATCGATGGTACGCAAAGGGATGTTTTGCTCCACAGCCATATAGATCACAATCCTACCTTCCAAAATGCCTGGAGCAGACGCAATTCCTTGATAGTGGCGTTCCTTCCTGGAATGATGCTCAACTTGGTTTATGGGTTTTTTTTTCATAAAAAAATGGAATCCTTCCAAAATCGATGACTCAGAAGCAATCAGCAAGCATTAAATCAGCTATTCAAAATGCATTCATTTCATAACCCGGATATTTCATCCCAACCACCTACGGAAGCCGGGAAGTCAGATGGATACTGCGCCCAAGTTCGACGTCTTCCTAGGGGAGTGTATACACGCGCCTATGTCGTCACAATACGTGTCTGCGTTGACTCGCTCGCTCCCGCTCGTCTCGCCTTTTCAGGGATGCCTAAAGGCAGTCTCCCTGCCGCCGGTGGTTCCCCATCAGCCTTTGCGGCCTCCTCGTCACGATCAGTATGAAACATCCGGGTTAACTTGATTTACTCTTAACATTTCATGCCGATGGATCCCTCTGTTGATTTACTCCCCCCCTTACATCCTCCCGGTCGCTCGAGGACCGTGCCCGCATGGAGTGCCCTTATCGCTTTTTTGATACTTCTTTCATTTGGCTTCTTATATTCTTTTTTACTCAAGGAATCGATATCTGCTTTATTGAGATTATCAGAGCCCTTCACCGGCGTTACTATTCAAGCTGAAACCTTACCAGTAACATTGAAAGAACCACTACGGTTGAAAAATGTGGTCCTTACTTCAGGAGCGGCACCACACCAGAGTCACCTAGAGTTTCAAGCCGTCTCCATTGAGATGACGTCACTAGGGAGAATTATTTTTGGAGATCATCAGTTGATTCAAAAAGTGGAAGCAGATAAGGGAAAAGGACTCATCGATCTTCGACATACATCCTCCCTTAGAAAGCCTTCTTTCCTAGAGTTACAAACGGAGCATTTACAGAAGCTGTTTCAAGAAAAAATGATGAAGCTTCCTGAGTCCATCGTTTTGCAGGATATATCTCTGCTCTGCATCACGGAGGAGGAACGTTATAACATCGAACATTTCTTTTGTTTCCTTCCTAAAAAAATACCCGGCACCATTTCCTATGAATCATTATTATTGGAAGCGGGTGCTGTGCAATGCCATCTATCGAAAGGAAATTGTGATTCCTTGTGGGATGGAAAAACAATCACCATTAAGAACCTTTTGCTTGCCGATGATATTGATCTTCATCACTTGAAGTTAACGGTTCATCCAGATCGACTGGATATAGGATTGATTGCAACGATTTCTAATGGATTGCTGCGTGCAGATGGTTGTCTTAGACAAAATGGTCCTAATCCGATTCTTGAAGGAGCTCTCTTTGGAGAACAATTATCCATTGAAAGGCTCTCTAAGTTTCTAGGATTACAAAAAAAAATCTCAGGTACTCTTAGGGAGGGACGCCTTATTTTTCGTGGATCACCGATGCATCCTATCGATTCAGAAGCCTCTCTAAGAATGCATGTTGATCATTTTCGTTTTAAGAAAAAAGAATGGGCCTCACTCTCCGTTGCTTCCAATTATATCGGTCGAAAAATTTCCATTACTGAGTTGCAACTCAAGCAACAGGATAATCGAGTGAATGCAGTCGGTGAAATGTCACTCCCTGAAGATTGGCTAAAATTAGGAGAAGCTCCCTTTCATTGTAAACTCAAAGCAACAATTACAGATGCCGCGCAGCTCATCGATCTGCTAGGGAGACCATGTAATAATATCAACGGTAAGCTTTTTATCGACGGGGACATCATTGGTGGGGCGAATCGTGCCGAAGGATATCTTCATTTACAGGGAACAGAAATGTCGCTTTATGGACTTCCTATCGATTTTGTTGAATCAACTTTATTATTTCATGGAGAGAGGACACTCCTTTCTCATCTTGATCTATGGAATGGAAGCAGCCATCTCCAACTTTCAGGATCCATGGCTAATAGTTGGCCTCATTACTACGAGGCGGAAGGGACAATCAAGTGCCGCAGTTTTTTTGAAAAGTGGAAACCTCTCGAAAAATGGGTTGATGGTGCAACGACATCAACACGTCTCTGTAATGTTGGAGCAAACAAAAACGTTTCTGCAGATACTTCTAAAAATAGTATACCTCTCAATTATGACTCAACGACTGCACGTGGTGCACCCTCAATTCAACAGAGCGAGGAAGAGCCTAAAAGCCTTCAATCTATTCAAACAGGCTTATATCATCAGCTCCCTATTCTTAAAAATATTCAGGGTGGGTTGTTTCAAGCCCATTGGAAGGCGAATGGAACAGCTCAGAGGCATGAAGGGTCCTTTGAAATGAAGCTTCAGGAAGCAAAGCTCAAAAATCAACCTTTTGAATTTCATACCACTGGCTCCTACAAACCTGAATTCGTGACTTGCCCTATTTTTAAGATCCATTCAGGAAAAAGTTCTTTCTCCACTTCACTCACCCTCACTCCACTTTTCATCACCCTCCCTAAGTTGGTGTTTCAAGAGAATGGAGAAAGTACCCTTTCAGGATCAATCACGCTTCCCATTGATGGAATACGCCTTCTTGGCGGCCATCCCTTTGGGTCACTTTTGGAGTGGAATCAATCAATGGAGGTAAATCTTGCACTACATCATTTTTCATCGGATGTCGTTTCCGTAGTAACAGGCCTACCGGTTCAAAACATGCTCATCGATGGAAGCATTCAATCTTCAGGACGTTGGGAAGAGCCTTCTGCAAAGATCTCTCTAAGCGGGAGGAGGCTTGATGCTAAGAGTAACACTCCCTTTCACCTGGAGCTTTCCTCCAAAAAGGGAGAGGGGTGTCTGGATACCTCCTTGGGTGATAAAAATGGGTATATGGCTCAATTGCATGGAACCCTTCCCATAGGATTCATGCCTCGTGAGGAGGAAACATTATTAAAAGAAAAAGATTTTGTCTCATTATCACCCCTAAATGGGCCTCTTCACCTGAGCATCATGCTGCCAGAGTCTCCCCTCGATTTTTTTACTCAGCGGTTCCTTCCTCAGGAAATCGATGTTCAACATGCTACTGTTTGTGGTGAGCTCGGACTTCAGGGAACCCTTACTGATCCGGAGCTTACTGGGCACCTGAGCTTGAAAGCTGAGGAGTGTCGACTCGGATCGATCCTTGCCCCATTGCAAGGACTCAAGGCTTCCCTTTCATTAAGCAAAGGAAAAATAACCCTTGAAAGCGGGTCGGCTTTTCTTGGAAAAGGAAAACTTGAAATCACTGGATCGAGTAAAGGGAATATTGGGGAAATGCATCATGAATATCACTTCAACGGTCATGAACTTCTGCTGTTTCAAAAAGAGAATGCAATCATTAAAGGAAGAGCTGCACTTCTTCTGCAAGGAGATCAGCAAGGAGGTAAACTCCATGGTAATATCACGATTACAGAACTTGATTGGAAGCCTCAGCTCACCATGACCCCTTTTCTTCTTCCTCCTGGAATCCTTCTGAAATCTCCATCCCCGCCTCTACCCAACGTATCCTCCTGGAAAAGTGATGTCACTCTTGAGTGTGATACCAAGAATTCAACACATCCTACTTCATCCTCCGATAGAAGAAACTCCTTCACGGATTCATGTTTCAAGAAAATCAACCTTCATGTTTGCGGACCTCTTGGATCGCCCTATCCCGAGGGAGCGCTGGAGCTTTCTCAACTTTCAATACAATCACCTCAAGGCCCTCTGCATTTTTTAGAAGGAGGAATCCATTTCTCATCAC
Organism: Verrucomicrobiota bacterium; assembly: GCA_008932965.1. Lineage (GTDB taxonomy): Bacteria > Verrucomicrobiota > Verrucomicrobiia > Chthoniobacterales > UBA6821 > CAIWMF01. Next base: position 11,464 of record WBXG01000025.1, on the reverse strand, counting down.
ATCTACCATGGAGACCTCTTCTTCAACTTAGTGCAAAGATAAAAGTGGGTCGTTACAAGATCATCACTCATCTGGATGAAAGGTTAGAAGAGCCTGCTCTCTCATTGGAAAGCGTACCTTTCCTTTCAGAAGAAACAGCAGCGCTTTTATTAGGTCAACCAACAAGATGCTTCTCCTCGAAAAAATCATCTGCGGGATGGATGGCACAACTTCCTTTCTGGATTCGTCAGCAGGAGATTGAGGAATCAACCACCATTGCTCAACCACCCTTATCTCCGATCAACACTACGGAGCAAAGGGATAATCTTGGATTTGAAGGATTGGGTATTTTTTATCATGCAGAACTGAAATGAATTCAGACGTAGCCTGGTCTACCTCTGCTTGCAAAATTACCAATTCAAGATAGCATTTCGTGATGATAAGCATGAGCGGATTTGGTTCTGGGAAAGGAGAGGCAGAGGGGTATCGATACCTTGTAGAATGCAACTCCGTAAATCGTAAAGGTCTGGAAATTGTTATTGTGCTTCCACGTGGTCTTACCTCACTGGAACCTCGAGTGAGAGAAGAGGTCCAAAAAAAAATCTACAGGGGTCGTATCCATGTTGCCATTACAAGTGAGCAAACCACTTCCGCTACGAAAACAGGCTCCATTCTTGATCCTACAGTGGTCAAGAAGGCGCTCAAAGAATTGGAGCACCTTCAAAAGTCGCTCCACATTTCAGCTCCCATCACGCTTGAAACACTTCTTCTGGTTCCTGGTGTGCTGCGTAATGAAGCTCTTGAAGAAATTGATTTGGAAGCGGCTTGGAAACCTATTCAAAAGGCCCTTAAGAAGGCACTCGAGTCTCACCAATTAATAAGAGCTAGGGAGGGAAAAAATTTAGTAGCAGATTTGGAAAAACATATTCTTCTCTTAAGTAAGATTACTAAAAAAATTCAAACACGTGTGCCAACGCTTTTTGTAAATCGTCGGAATCAACTCCTAGCTCGATTGGCTGAACTTAGCGTGCCGATCTCTCCAGATGATCCCTCACTCCTACGAGAGCTCATTTTTTTTTCAGAACGAAGTGATATCAATGAGGAAGTAATACGACTGCAAAGCCATCTTGTTCAGTGTCGCGAATTACTTACAAAAAGAGGTGAGGCACGGACTCTAGACTACCTTGCACAAGAAATGTTTCGTGAATTTAACACGCTAGCAAATAAAGCTAATGATGCTGAAATTTCACGATGGGTTGTTCAATCCAAATCAGAAATTGATAAAATCCGCGAACAATTAGCCAATCTGGAGTAGCCGCTCTATGGAAGATATTCATTCTAACTCGAGAGTTCATTTTCAACGTACTGGAATTCTCTTTGTTATTTCAGCTCCTTCGGGAGCCGGAAAAACAACCCTCTGTACAGCACTACGTCAAAAACCTGATTTTGTTTATTCGGTTTCATGCACCACTCGATTACCAAGACCTGGAGAAGATGAAGGTGAAGATTATTATTTTCTCACCCAAGAAGCCTTTGAAAAAAAAATCGCTGAGGATGATTTTCTAGAATACGCACAAGTGCACGACCACTATTATGGAACCTTAAAGAAACCTGTGATCGATCAATTGCAGCGTGGTATTGATGTCCTTATTGATATTGATACGCATGGGGCTGCTACGATTCGGGCTAATCAAGATCCTATCATTCAACATGCACTCGCTGATGTTTTTATTATGCCTCCTGATTTAGAAGAATTACGACGACGTCTGGAGCGGCGTGGAACTGAGAGTGCGCAGGAAGTAGAACTACGTCTTGCCAATGCAGCTCGGGAAATGGAGTGTTGGAGAGATTATCGCTACACGATTATTAGCGGATCGATGGAAGAAAATATCGAAAAATTTAGGGCAGTAATGCGTGCAGAGCGCTATCAGAGTCGAAGATTTTCTATCGTTCCTAAAGTTTCCACTTCACAAGGAGAAGGGAATTAAAAAAAAATTCTAAATAGGGTAGAGTTGCTACACAAGCCGATACAAATTTTTTTCTGATGAACCAAAACAGTGACAATAAAAAAAGAGATCTATTTTCGAGCAAAGATAAAAAAACCATTGTCGTAGGAGTCACTGGTTCTATTGCTGCTTACAAGGCTGCAGAGTTAGTCAGTCAATTACGCCAGAGAAACTATAACGTCTTTGTGATTATGTCAGCAGATGCTAAAAACTTTATCACTCCACTAACATTACAAACACTCTCCTGTAATCCCGTATTAGAAAATTTTTTAGAAGAAGAGCCGGGATCTCCCTGCGGTCACATCGCACTTGCTGATAGAGCTGATATACTTCTCATCGCTCCTGCAACAGCAAGTACACTTGCACGTCTTGCCTATGGTTTTTCTGATGATCCGCTCTGTGCTGTTGCCTTAGCAACACATGCTCCGCTACTCATTGCACCAGCAATGAACGTAAAAATGTGGGAACATGCTGCAACACGCGACAACGTAGAAAGACTACGTGCACGTGGCGCGGTTTTTATTGGACCAGGTTGGGGAATGTTAGCTTGTGGATACGAAGGCCCTGGAAGGCTGATAGAATCAAGCATTATAGTTGACCATGTAGAAAAAATACTTTTGGAAAAAAAGTAATTTTTAATTTACCTGAATTCACTTCGTAGATTTTTCCAAGGAGCACTAGAAAAAAATGCACATCAATGTGACAAGGGGCTTGCACATTTCACAAGATTTTATTCTTATGCTTCTCACCATCTCGCACCTGCGAAACGAAAGGGGTGAATTCTATGCCAATTAAAAAAACAGTAGTCAAAGCAAAAGTTAAAGCCAAAGCGAAAGCTCCCGCCAAAGCGAAAGCTCCCGCCAAAGCGAAAGCTCCCGCCAAAGCAAAAGCTCCCGTAAAAGCAAAAGCGAAAGCTCCTGCAAAAGCAAAAGCTCCCGTTAAAAAGAAAGTTGTTGCTAAAAAAAAGAAGTAACATTCTTCGATCTAGTACATCCTTTTAAAAAGCCAAAGATTGGGAGAAGCGTGAACGCGCTTTTCCCAATTTTTTTCTATGAATCATTCTTATCAAAAACAACTTTGTAGCGCTCGAGAGGCAGCTTTAGCTGCCGGCGAGTTACTACGTGAAAACGCTCTTAAAAATCAACAAGAGCTACTTGTCGATCATCGTGAAGCACACGATATCAAGTTAGAATTAGATCGACGCTCGCAAGAGTTGATTGAAAAAAAACTAAAATTATCATTTCCCGATGATGCTATTTATGGGGAGGAGGGCATCAGTGGCGATCCTCATTCAGAATATCGATGGGTCATTGATCCTATTGATGGAACGGTAAATTTTTTTTATGGAATACCCCATTTTGCTATCTCCATTGCACTGCAACGCAATAAGGAAACAGTGATAGGTGTTATCTACGATCCAATCAGAAAAGAATTATGGGAAGCATGTAGAGGAGGCTCTGTGCTTATGAATAATAAACCAATTGTGGTTAGCTCGAGATCTCAATTAAGTGAGTCTGTTCTTTCCATCGGTATGTCGAAAAGTGCAACAACAATGGAAAAGACACTGCCCCATTTTATTGAACTTTTACGCTCTGCCCATAAATGCCGAATGATGGGAAGTGCTACCCTCGATATTGCCTATGTTGCTTGCGGCCGACTCGATGCCTATATTGAAGGACAAATAAGTCTTTGGGATATCGCTGCAGGAGTCCTGATGGTGGAAATGGCAGGTGGTATTGTTCATTTAAAACCACACCTTACCGAAGCTGATAAATATTCTATTGTGGCTGCAAGTGGAAGTCTTCCGATGGAACTGCTAACAGCATGATTGGAAAAGGGACATTAAGGGGGAGAAAAAAGCACCAAATATCAGCTTAACGCGCCTTTCACAAATTAATACACTTAGCCACAAATGACTCGCACCGGTATTGGCTACGATATTCATCCTTTTGAAATAGGTCGTCCTCTTGTCTTAGGAGGAGTATCCATTCCGCATCCCCAAAATAAAGGACTCGCAGGTCATTCTGATGCAGATGTCCTCGCCCATGCTATTGCTGATGCTCTACTCGGGGCTGCTGGCAAGCGAGATATTGGCACCTATTTTCCTAATACGGATCCCTCTATTAAGAATATTTCAAGCCTCATTATTCTAAAAAAAGTAGCAGAGATCATTCATGCAGAGGGTGGAAAAATCATTAATATCGATGCCACTGTTATTGCCGAAGAACCTAAGATCACACCTTATGTCGACTCAATGCGATTAGCTCTAGCGTTAGCATTAAATATCTCAATCACATCAGTAGGCCTCAAAGCCACGACTAATGAGGGTCTCGGGGCCCTAGGACGTGGTGAAGGAATCGCGGCTCTTGCAACAGCATCTCTAGAAATGAAGGAGGATCTAGATCCGATATTGTAAAATTTCCTATGCTTCACTTCTATAACACCCTCACACGTCAGCAGGAACATTTCACTCCCGGAGAAATCATTCGATTCTACACCTGTGGGCCGACTGTTTATGACTATGCCCATATTGGAAATTTTCGGGCTTATGTTTTTGAGGACTTATTGCAACGCCACTTGGAAGCTCGAGGTAATACCGTCAATCGAGTTATGAATTTAACCGATGTAGATGATAAAACAATCCGAGGAGCACGCAGAGAGGGAATGCTCTTGCAGGAGTACACAGCACGTTATAAAAAGGCTTTTTTTGAAGATTGTGATGCACTGCGTTTGCGGCCTGCTACGAGTTATCCAGCTGCTACTGACCCAGAAAATATTGCTGCAATGATTGCTATGATTCAGACCCTTGTTGAAAAAGGCCACGCCTACCAGGCAGAAGATCACTCAGTCTATTTTAGAATCGCTTCCTTTCCTCGCTACGGGCAATTAGCTCATGTTGATCTCGATGCTCAACGGTCCTCCAAACGAATTAAAAATGACGAATATACGAAAGAAGAAATTGCTGACTTTGCTCTTTGGAAAGCTTGGAATCAAGAAGATGACGCTGCCTCCTGGGAGAGCCCCTGGGGACCAGGACGTCCTGGCTGGCATATTGAATGCAGTGCCATGGCAACGCGCTTGTTAGGCGATACCATTGATATTCACTGTGGGGGTGTTGATAATATGTTTCCCCATCATGAAGCAGAAATTGCTCAATGTGAATGTGTGAGCGGTCGAACATTTGCACGATTATGGATGCATTGTGCACATCTTATGGTCGATGGAATGAAAATGGCCAAATCGGCAGGAAATTTTTATACCGTACGCGACTTGATGAAGCGCAGCTGGAGTGGACGTGAAATTCGTTATGTGTTGTTGAGTGTGCACTATCGAATGCCACTCAATTTTACTATGGAGGGACTGGAAGCGGCACGTCATTCTCTCTATCGCATTGATGAGTGGATAAGGCGTCTTGAAGAATTTATTCAGCACGCCGCAGACTCAGCGCCCATCATCAAGAAGGAGACTTGCTTCACTACTCTCGAAGATTTTTTTATTGCACTCGACGACGATTTGAATATTTCAGCTGCATTAGCCGTATTATTTGATGTCATTCGTGAATCACATCGCCTGCTTGATCAAGAAATTCTCTCGCATAACGAGGCCATGGCATTACTCGATTGGTGGCATCGGGTAGATAGTATCCTAGCAATAACGCCCGACTCTCATCCCAAAGAGATTCCCAAGAACGTTCAACAGCTAGTATCCTTGCGATACAAAGCTAGAGCTGCAAAAAATTGGATTGAAAGCGATCGTCTTCGTGATGCGATCAAAGCCCATGGGTGGATAATCAAAGATACAAAAAACGAACAGAAGCTACTACCTCAGGAATCTAATTCTTGAAAAGGCCATCATTCCTGTATTAATCTCAAGAGGTATTTTAATGATAGCCGCTAGCTCTGATATTTTAGGCTTAATCTAGAACGGCTTGTGGAATGCTTATTACTGCTGTGTTGGTTTCAAATAGTGATTTGGAGAGGGCCGTAGACTACATCGGTATCACAATCCATCGACCGGCTAGCATTAATAAGCTTTGCATGGCGCCTCATGAGACTTCAGTATGAAATATCCGAGCTCATCCACACAACATTTAATTTTATGATTGCTTTATCTAGATTTATTCCTTGGGTGTTTTTTTCCTTCATCATAGCTAGTTCTCTTAAGTCACAAGAAACTACCACCCCACAAGTAGCTCCTCCAGTGAGCGAAGCTATTCCCTCTCCTTCACCAGAGGTTACTACCCCACCCCCCTCTCGTGATGCAGAAAACAAGAAAGAGGGATCACTACCTCAGGAAACCCCAGCACCTCAGAGCGATTCATCAGTTTCTTTAGTCCCCTCTACAGAGCCATCTCCTAAAGCCTCTATGGATGCTCCCTTATCCATAACACCGACCGATCCATCGATGCTTCCTCCTATAGATAGTTCCTCCACCAGTTCTAATAATGATACAAACGCTCCCGTAGCTCCAGCATCCAATCAAGTAGAACAAACCAGCTCCTCATTAGCAGAGCTACCCTCTACCGAAAGTGTTGAGAAAAAGAAGCAAGAATTAAAAGTAAGATACTACGAAGTACGAACTGAAGTTGAAAAAGAACCAGAGCTGAGTGCTCTCAAAGAAAAAGCGGATCACGCAACAACCGATGAAGAAAAGCGCCAAGCACTCAGAGCCTATTACGAATTACTTTTTGCAAGAATGAAAAAAAAGGATCCCTCTATCAGTGAGCGGTGCGACTTGCTTGAAAAGGCATATTTGAGGCGATTGGAGCAAGTAAAATTGCAGCCAACAATTCCCCTATCCTTACCGCCAACTAGTGCTAAGTGATGAGGTAAGAGTTAGCGGAAAACGTTAAAATCCTTTTTTAGAGAAAGAGGTACTAAATAGTGTATTCAATGGAAAGACAGACGTGATAAGGTTGATTTTTCAAATCGTTGACACACCATCCATGAGAGCTGCATGCTTTTAAATATAATCTGAGATCAAGTCTTGACGTCTTACTTCTCATTCGCATTCACATTTTTAGGGTCACTACTCTAAGATCCTAACAATACATACTTCCTCTCGTTCCAAATTTTCATGATTACGAAGCAAAAATTACGCTTGTTCACCGGCTCAGCTCATCCACAGCTTGCTTCCGATATTGCCTCATATTTAGGGCAACAACTCGCAGATGCCACTGTCACCTCTTTTCCAGACGGAGAAACATTTGTGAAAATTAATGATAATATCCGTGGGCAGGATGTGTTCATCATCCAACCGACATGTCCTCCAACGAATCAAAATATTATGGAGCTGCTCATTATGGTTGATGCAGCTCGCAGAGCGAGCGCCGATCGAATTACGGCGGTTATTCCTTTTTTTGGCTATGCACGACAGGATCGCAAAGATCAACCACGCGTTCCTATCACTGCAAAATTAGTGGCCAATATCCTTGTTGCAGCTGGTGTACAGCGTGTCTTAACAATGGATCTCCATGCACAGCAGCTCCAAGGATTTTTTGATATTCCAGTGGATCACTTGTATGCACTCCCGGTCATGGTTCAACATATTCGTGCTATGAATCTTGAAAATCTTGTCGTTGTCTCTCCTGATGTAGGTGGTGTTAAGATGGCCTCTGCTTATGCAGAGACGCTTGGAGCCAGTCTTGCTATTGTGGTGAAACGCCGTCGTAGTGCTACGGAAGTGGACGCTTCTCATGTGATTGGTGAAGTCGAAGGGAAGAATGTCCTCATCATAGATGACCTTACTGAAACCGCTGGAACTATCACCAGTGCAGCAAAAATATTAAAAACTTTAGGGGTTTGTGATATTTATGCTGGCGTCTCGCACGCAGTACTGACAGATTTAGCGGTTGAGCGATTGAAGGGTTCAGAAATTAAAGAACTCATCACTACTGATAGCGTTCCTGTCCGCCATGATCTGGCAGACCATGTGAAGGTGCTTTCCATTGCCGAGTTACTCGGTGAAGGAATACGTCGTATCCATGAAGGTGAATCTGTCAGTTCGCTATTTAGGTTAAAATAACCCTATCATTGAAACTTCCCACCTTGACACATTAATCCCATGGCAAAACAGGTAAAACTTTCCGCACAACACCGCACGCATGTCGGTCGTAATTCAGTCAAACAACTTCGTTCTCGAGGAGCTGTTCCAGCAAATATTTATGGTCCTAAAAATGAACCAGCAAATATTGAAATAAATGCAAAAGACATTAAACGTCTTTTGGCTCATGCTTCTGGTGAAAACATCCTCGTGGAGCTTGAAATCACAGAGGAAAAAGGAACCAAGAGTCGTCTCTCACTCATTCAAGAGGTTCAGCACCATCCTGTTCGTGGTGACATTCTTCATGTTGATTTTCTTGAAGTCTCGATGAACGAGCTTCTCCATACAGAGGTTCCTTTGGAAGCTTTTGGAGAAGCTGAAGGAGTTAAAAATTATGGAGGATTGCTCGAACAACTAGTACGGCACATTTCTATTGAATGTTTGCCCAAAGATCTTCCTGAGAGTATTCGAGTAGATGTCTCATCTCTTGGTATTGGACACTCCTTTCACGTACGTGACTTAGTACTGCCTTCCGGAGTTGCAACCACCGGGGATCCCGATCTCACTGTTTTCCTTGTTGCAGAACCTAAGGTTGAGGATACCTCCAAGAACCAAGAGGCTCCGCAAGCTCCTGAAGTCATTAGGGAAAAGAAACCTGCAGCTGAAGCAGATACAAAAAAGTAAAAGTTGTGTAGTGCTCACCTTGTTTGCAATTCACAAAATTGTAACTAGGGTGCATTGGGGAAATAAAAAATCTCTACTTTTTAACTAACTCGGACACTTCAATATGAAATATTCTGGTTAGTGGCTTGAGCGTCATGATTTGTAGTTCAATTCTATTTAAATAAAAAATACAGAAAAAGATTGACATAATTTGATAGATGGATAGCTTCGTGTTTCTGTGAATAAATCTGTGCCAATATTCTTTGCGTTGTTTTCAATGCAAGAGCGCTTAACCAATCTTTTTAGTGTTGGCGCACGCTCTATTGTTATGGATTGTCAGGTTAATTCCTCCTGGCGACTCTCTATTATTCGTTCGATGGAACGAATGATGGTTGGTGTACTACTTCGACTCGCTCACTGCTAGAGCGACTACATTTTACACCCCTTAGCAGTTATATACTGCAAGAGCAGCTTTAAACTCTGCTCGCTAGATGACGAACTAGTTCTCTTCGTCACTGTTGTTCCTAAATACGAATCATTTTCGTTATTGCTATTAATTACCGGCAATAGGGCATCTCTCTTTATCTAAAATTATAAACCCCAAAAAAAATAAAATTATGTTTCAGTTAACAAAAAGTTCATTACAAAAATTAATAACCCAGAAAGAAAGAAAAAAGTATACCCGACATACCCCTAATAAATATAAAAAATATCAGCATCTCTTAAAATACTTATGGAATGCTTGCATCTTTTTGACATTTCTAACTGTTTTGCCTCTTGAGGCACAAGAGATCAATAAAAAAATTGATCCTGTGGATACAAAATTTTCGGGAGCACTTTCAGTTATTCCCGAGCTAGTTGCTGTAGGGGATGCTGGCAATCTTCCCGATCCACTCACTGGCTTAGGAGCAGTTCAGGAGTCTTTCCAAATTGGAAAATATCCTGTAACTGTTTTGCAATGGGCTACATTTCTAAATGCAGTACATGTAGTAGAGGGAAATAAAGATGATCCAAGGAATCTGTACCATGAGGAGATGTTTGATCCCAATAATCAGAGTTCCTGCTTATCGAAGATATCGGGTGTTGTGAGAATAAAAATAAGCTCCACTGATTTCACTAGCCATGTAACAACTCTCTTTTTCGCAAAAGAATATGGGATGGAATTAGGTCATTACTATGCCTCTCTTCCTATGACTGGCTTAAGTATCGATGATTGTAAGCGCTATTTGAACTGGTTACACAATGGAGCACCTGACTACCTTAAATTATGTCAAAACGATCCTCCATATGTTCAGTTCACATTAAATGCAAAGTTATTAGCAATCACAGAAACGGGAGCTTATGACTTTACAGAAGGTCACCATGGAGAACTTATGAAGGGTGCTCGGTATTTCTTGCCATCGTTAGATCAATGGTACAAAGCTGCTTATTACAAAGCTCAGGGAAAGAATACTGGCTATTGGTCCTATCCTACTCAAAGCGCCAAATTACCTTATCAAACTCCAAGTCCTACTGTTATTAATAATCCATCTTGTTCTAAAACGGGGGCTAATTTCGCTATAATAAAACCCCATAAAAAATATTACATGGATGATTATCATCAGATTGAAAATCTATTTACCAATGAAATAGTATTTGGGGAAAACGAACTAGAAAAAGAACTACTCCCTAATACGACACCCGTAGGTTTATTCAAAGATTCACCAAGTTCGTATGGAACGTATGATCAAGGTGGCAATGTGAGAGAGTGGACAAGCGAGTTTTTTGCACCGGGTGGTTCTTATAATGAAACTAGTGATCAGTTAAAAAGTGAAAATGCAAATAAAAAATCTTTTGATCCTTCTACAAAAAGTGATGTGATTGGATTGAGAATTTGCACATTAGCTAATACTGACAATCTTAGTGAAAATCGAGATACGGGCTGCTTTAAACCGAATCCTGATCTTTCAATAACGAATCCTGATCTTTCAATAACGAATCCTGATCTTTCAATAACGAATCCTGATCTTTCAATAACGATCAGGGATCAAGTTGAAAATGTCGCAATTGCACAAATTACTGCCTATGGACTTGAAGCTATGTTATTTACTGCAATCAAAAATTATGAATTGGGTAGACTTATTTCTCTAAGTGAGATAATAGCACCCTTTACTCTACAGCGGAATTTTATCAATGCTGTGATTGGCACTGGTTTGGCTGTATGGGAGGGTAATACCGTTCATAATTCACCTTTTACCAAGGGGGATTGTTGGGAAATCGCAAATGTTGCTCTTGAGATCGCCCTCATGGGGATATCAGTTGAATGTGGCGCTGCTGCCTTTGAAATAGCTGTGAACTATTATATAGGTGCGAATCTTTTTACGTCATTTACGTGGGCTAGGTTAGCGCTTAATGTTGCCTACATTGGTATAAACACCTACTCCACTACGGAATCGGATCTAAAGTATTTTCGTGAACAGCAAAAGAATTAAACTGGCACTAGCATAAAAGGATGGTCCCTAAAATTTCATTTTTAATGATCTCATTGGGGACCATTTCCTCTTGAATAATAATACTTTACTTCATCTATTTTTACTTTGGAGCCATTGTGAAGCAACCTGCTCTCACTCCCTAGTAAAACTCTATTTTTTATTACACACATCATGTTTTTTACTCATATTAAAAAAATTATCATCACAGGGCTTGCTATGTTTGCCATGCTCTTTGGTTCAGGCAACGTCATATTCCCATTAATTCTCGGAAAAGATTCTGGCAATCAACTTAGTTGGGGGTTG
>WBXG01000024.1 GCA_008932965.1 Verrucomicrobiota bacterium | reverse complement strand
ACAAGGCGGGCGAAGGATTGGGATGCCGGGCTGTATGTTTCATACTGTCCAAATCACAATTCGAGACCAACGCAGTAATGATGAGCTTTCCACAAGCCGTAATAGATTTAGTGTGAAATATGCGGGCTAGCGCTGTACTCTTCCGACTTGCTTATCATCAAGACGACCATCTCCTACAGTCCATTTTTTAAGATGGTATTATTTACTCAGCTCCCTTTTCATTGGAATCGGTAACTTGAATGGTGAAATGAATCTCTTTGATAGGATCTTTCCATGAAGAAGAATCATCCAGATTGTGCACCTTAGCGTTAGAGTAGTAATATTTCTTAAAGATCAACGTTGAGACCCCGGACTGCTGCGCAAGGAATGTCCAACGATAATCGGTACTTTTAGTAAACTCCCCTCTATCGGAGCGAACAACATTAGAAGGAGCATGGATTATTTCCGCCGTTGGCCGTGGGATCATCATGAGATCATCATCATCGTTACTCCAACTGCACTCCCATCTCTCACCATGTTGAGAACCACTACCGCTCGAATAAACATGACTATTAGATTCGCTTCCAAGAAGCTTTACCTCAATTTCACTATGTAAGGGAACAACAATAGGGGGTTCCTCATTGCCTGCTTGATCTTCCGTGAGTAAAAACTGCGATGGGCTATGAGCAAGAAGAGAGGGAGAAGCAAAAATTAAGAGTGAAACTGTAAGAACAAAGAGAGAAATATATTTTTTCATTTTTTAACTTCATACATAAAAGCTCTTTTGTCAAAAAGAAGTACTATTTTTTTTCTAAATTATTAGGAGAGGTATCTTGAGGATCCAACGTCACCGTTGCAGCAGCTGGAACAGCTTGCTTACGGTGCATCCAAGGAAGATCAAGGATATCAAAAAAGGTAACGTAAATCATGAAACCAATAAGGATAGAGGCACAGCCGGTTTGTATCCACTCAAGAACACGATGGTGAATCGGTTTGCCAACAAACCATTCGCAGCAGGCTAGAAGAATATGACCTCCGTCGAGCACTGGTAACGGGAGGAGATTGAGGAGCGCTAGATTCACATTGAGCACGACACTAAACCAAAGTGCTAAACGCCATCCCATGGGACTTTGAAAAAGCATATAGTAAATCCTCATAATGCCAACTGGGCCGCTAAGATGCTGGATGGTGATTTCAGAATGAGGTTGAGCAACTGCACTCAGTGTTTCCCATATGGTGCTCACACTTGCAGCAATTTGAGAAAAAGGATTGGGATGGACCAGGGAGACAATTCCTCGTTGATCCCAGTAAATACCGAGACGTAGCTCTCCTCCATCAGCCAAAATACGAGGTGTCATTTTTACGACGAAAATTCGAGAACTATCTTTTGTTAAATCCCTACGGATTGTGAGGGATACAGGTTGATCCACCTCTCTCTTTAAAACATCGGCGAGTGCTATAGTACTAAGAAGTTTTACTCCATTAGCAGCAATAACAAGATCTCCTGTACGAAGCCCTGCTTCTGCTGCAGGACTCTTGGGGAGGACTTTTGCAATCATGGGAGTCTGTGCTGGAAGAATCTGAATTTGACGAAGATTTTTTCTTCCCCATCCTTGACGTGCTTGTATTAAAGGTTCTACGACGATTGTTTTTTCTATTCCTTTGCGTTCGATACGAATTGGAATAATTGGAGATGTGCTTGTAGCAACATTCCAAGCCACACTGTCGCTCATTTTCCCCATTCCATTAATACGAGTTATGTTATGTCCGTTGACTGAAAGAATCTTATCTCCTGGTTGCAAACCCGCTTTGGCTGCAGGCCCACCAGGCAAAACATAACCAATCACGGATGTTTTTTCCGACTCGCTCACAGGGCGTCCTACACCCCAAACAATACAGGCAAAAACGAAAGCCAGCAAGAGACTGAAAACCGGTCCTGCAAGAGCAACAATGATTTTATCGGCTGGAGAGACTAACGGGAGATCAGCATAATTTTTTTCTGTTTTTCCTTCTAAGGCCTCCATTGGTGCTAACTGAGGCACAGCAACAAAACCTCCCGCAGGAATAGATCCTAGGCGATATTCGATTCCATTAATAGTTTTTGACCAGAGTGGCTTCCCAAACCAAATGGCAAATTTTTCAACAACAAGCCCACGCCACCGTGCTGCCAAAAAATGCCCTAACTCGTGCACAATAATCAGTAAATTAAAGAGCAAGATAACCTCAAGTGAAACACCAATAATGGAAAGAATATTTAGGAACATGAAAAATTAAAAAAGCAGCCCTCCACCATACTCCAAAAAGAAACGAAAACAACCCCCATATCATCACCAGGAGCTTCTAAATATCCATTTCCAAACAAATATATTTCTTTCTATGATGTTGTGCTTGCTTTTTATACACTCAGAGCCCGTTATTTTATGACGAGCTCTTCCACCACAAAGACATTCCCTTCCTCCTTGTTTCAAGGGGAGGCTCCAGTCATCCAGCTTCTCTCGCACTTAATTCTCAAGGCACAAGAGAGTCGTGCCAGCGACCTTCATTTAGAACCCCTCTCCAACGCCGTGCGTGTTCGCATCCGAGTTGATGGAGCGTTACATGAAGTTCAATCTCTTTCAAAAAAATTACAGGAATCTCTCGTGAGCAGACTCAAAATTATGAGTGCTTCGATGGATATTGCTGAGAAAAGATTACCACAGGAAGGGCGGTTCCAATTCCAATGTGGGATTCATATATTCGATATTCGCATTTCTACCATTCCTACCATCTATGGCGAAAGTGTTGTTCTACGATTCCTAGAGCGCTCCTCCCTCCCGCTCGGTCTTTCAGAATTAGGACTAGAACCAGAAGATCACTGCATATTAAAAAATTTAATAGCGCAACCCTACGGCCTCCTACTTGTGACAGGACCGACAGGATCAGGAAAAACAACCACTCTCTATTCCTGCCTTCAGGAACTCAATCATCCTAACCAGAAAATTATCACTGTCGAAGACCCAATAGAATATCAGCTTCCTGGAGTCAATCAGGTTCAGGTTGAAAAGGAAATTGGAAGAACATTCTCATCTGTTCTAAGAGCGATGCTACGACAGGCCAGCAATAAAATAATGATTGGAGAGATTCGTGATGCAGAGACAGCGCGTATTGCTATAAACGCCTCATTAACAGGCCACCTTATTTTTTCATCGCTTCATACTAATGATGCTCCCAGTGCTCTAATGCGCCTCCAGAATTTAGGAATACCACCCTATTTAATTGCAGGGGGACTTCGCGCTATTATTGCTCAGCGTCTGGTGCGACGTCTCTGTTCTCATTGTAAAGCCCCGACAGATTTTACCAAATATGAAGAAACAATACTGGGATTAAAGGAAAGATCGTTATCCATGTGTCACCCTATGAAAGCTTCGGGTTGTTCTGAGTGTCAGGAGACAGGCTTTCAAGGACGTCTTGGAATTTTTGAGATCCTCACTATTTCTGATCTCCTACGTCAAGACATTCACGAAAAAAAAACATCGGTACATCTTAGAGAGCATATGCGTCACCATGGGATAAAAACATTGCGTGAAGATGGATTGAAAAAAGTTTTTTCTGGCCTTACAACACTTCACGAAATACTTACAAACACGTTGCAATAATCGAGCATTATAAAAAATGATTCCTCAAATGCCTTTTATTGAGGAGGAGCTCCGTGGCGAAAAACATCCATAATAGCTGCAGCATCAGGAGCTTTGACTAATGCATCGCGCATAAAACGATCATTGAAAAACTTTGCAATAGCAGAAAGCGTTTTTAGATGCGTTTGAAACTGATGTTCTGGGACCAAGAAGAGGACAATAAAATGAACAGGTTTGTTATCCAATGATTCAAACTCGACTCCAGCTTGAGAACGTCCAAAGGCAACTGTTAACTCGTTCACAGCAGTGGAGGAGGCATGAGGAATCGCAATACCAAAACCAATACCTGTACTCATTGTCTCTTCACGTTGATACAATGCACTGAGCACCTCTTCCTTATTTTCTTCTTGGATAAATCCGTGCTGAATCAAAAAAAGAACAATTTCTTCGATGGCCTGCCACCTTTCAGTAGCCAGAATATTTGGAATGATCTGGTTTTCTGAGAGAAGACTGCTAAGAGAAATTGATAGATGCGCAGTGATAAAAAACCTCCCTGATGTATTAATTAATACTGCAAGAATCTTTCGATGGTGAGCAGGTTTCTGCGATCTCTTCCCCTACCATGTAGCGTGCAAAACGACGAATAATAATATTTTCTCCTAGCTCCGTAATTTTTGAGGAAACATATTCCTTAATCGTTAAGTTAGGATCTTTAATGAACGCTTGCTCCATGAGACAAATAGTTCCATAAAACTTATCAAGTTTTCCATCCACAATTTTATCTACAATAGCAGTTGGCTTATCCTTCACCTGAGCACGATAAATAGAACGTTCTGCTTCCACAATAGAGGGATCTACCTGATCACGCGTCACAATCAGAGGGTGTGCAGCAGCAATTTGAAGGGTGATATCTTTTACAAACTCACGAAAAATATCATTTTTTGCAACAAAATCAGTTTCACAATTCACTTCTATTAGAACGCCAACCCTTCCTTGCATATGAATATAGGAGGCTATTATTCCTTCTTTGGCAGCTCGAGAAGATTTTTTATCGGCACTAGCAATACCCTTAGTCCGCAAGATAGCCTCTGCTTTCTCAAAATCTCCACCAGCCTCGGTAAGTGCACGCTTACAATCCATCATTCCAGCATTAGTTTTTTCTCGGAGTTTTTTTACTAAATTAGGGTCAATCATTACAGTTGAAGTTGAAAATGAATAGAAAATGTTTTCTCAATACTTGTTCTATGATGCTTCTGTCAGAGCAGGCTCTTTCTTAGCTGAAGCCTTATCGTCAGATGATTCAGGAAGAACAGGCGTTGCTTGTTGTATTCCAGAATCTACTACAAGAACTGCATCTACTAGTTTTTGAAGAATGATTCGAATAGAGCGAATAGCGTCATCGTTTCCAGCGATTGGAAAGTTAATCATATCAGGGTCACTGTTGGTATCGGCAATAGCAACAATAGGTATATTGAGGCTACGAGCCTCAGCAACAGCAATGCTTTCACGAACAGTGTCAATAATAACGATTGCGTCTGGTAATTTATCCATCTTAATAACACCTTCAAGATTTTTACGAATCTTGAGTGCTTCCCGGCGTAGGGCACTAGCTTCCGCTTTGTTGATTTTATGAAATCCTGGGCTTTTTTCCAGTGCTTCAAATTCTAGCAATCTATTAACACTTTTACGAATGGTCACAAGATTGGTTAGCGTTCCTCCAAGCCAGCGTTGGTTGACATAAAATTGACCCGATGCTTCGGCAGCCTCCTTAACGGCCTCCTGAGCCTGTTTTTTACATCCTACAAAAAGAATTTTACCTCGTTTCTTTGCAATTTTTCCAAGAAAATTAGTAGCCTCCACAAGTTGATCCACCGTTTTGGAGAGATCAATAATGTAAATAGAGTTTTTTTCTTCGAGGATGAAATCCTTCATTTTAGGATTCCAGCGCTTCGTCTGATGACCATAATGGACACCAGCTTCGAGTAGTTCAGTCATGAGTTCAAGAGACATGAGAAAATATATATTTGGGTATGTTGAGTGATGATTAAATTTCTTCGGTTTCTACTTCCATTACTGAAAGTTCTTCTTGTAAGTCTAGGTCAAACTTCCTGTTTGATTGAAATCCAGTGCCTGCAGGGATGAGATGGCCCATGATAACATTTTCCTTAAAGCCTCTAAGACGATCTATTTTTCCTAGCGTTGCTGCCTCAGTTAAGACACGTGTTGTGTCTTGGAAGGAAGCGGCTGAAATAAAGCTATCTGTCTCTAGTGAGGCCTTAGTAATGCCTAGAAGAACTGGAGCAGCTTCGGCTGGTTTGCCACCTTTGGCAATAACTTGCGTGTTCTCCTTTTCAAATTCTAGGCGATCAATTTGATCTCCCCAAAGTAATGTTGTATCACCTGGGTCGGTTACTTTTACTTTTCGCAGCATCTGGCGAATAATAATTTCAATATGTTTATCATTAATCTCCACCCCTTGTAAGCGATAAACCTCTTGAACTTCATTAAGAAGATGTTCTTGTAGTTCTTGAGGTCCGCACACTTCAAGGATTTCATGGGGAACAACAGGCCCATCGGTTAATTGCTGACCTTTTTTGACAAAATCACCTTTAAAAGCAATAATATGCTTGGAAAGCGGGATAAGATGCTCCTCTTCTACTCCTGTTTGGGGATCACGAACAAGGAGCTTGCGTTTACCACGTACTGTACCGGCAATATCGACAATTCCATCAATACGTGCAATCTCACATGCTTCTTTCGGACGACGGGCCTCAAATAATTCAGCAACACGTGGAAGACCTCCAGTAATATCTTTTGTTTTTGCAATCTTACGAGGTGTTTTAGCAAGACGTTGACCAGCCTGTACCGTTTCTCCCTCTTTTACTTCAAGGTGAGCACCAGCAGGGATGGAGTAGCTAGCAAGAACTTGCTTGCTAGAGTTTACGATGGCAAGTTGAGGGTGAAGGTCTTCTTTATGCTCAATAACTACCGTCTCCATAATTCCCGTCTCTTCGTCAACTTCCTTTCGGATAGTAACACCTGATATCATGTCACGGAATTCTACCTTGCCTGCTTTTTCTGTTATGATTGGTATATTATACGGATCCCATTGTACGAAGGAGACTCCCTTTTTAATAGAGGAACCATCTGCAACAGAAATGATAGAACCGATTACGACAACGTGATTTTCAAGTTCACGTCCATCTTTTCCATAGATACCGATAGTTCCATTTTTACTGAGAACAATAAAAGTTCCATCTAATGCCTGAACGGTTCGTATGTCATTGAAACGAATTGTTCCTTCATTTTTGGATTTAATGATGGGCTGTTTGAATGTTTGACTTGCAGTTCCTCCAACATGGAAAGTACGCATTGTTAGCTGAGTACCAGGTTCACCAATACTCTGTGCAGCAATGATACCGACAGCCTCTCCATGGGAGATCATGTCTCCAGTTGCTAAATTACTTCCGTAGCATTTGGCACAGGCACCGCGTTTGCTTTCACATGTGAGTACTGAGCGAATTTTGAGCTGCTCATGTCCAATTCTGGCGAGTGCTAGTGCTATATCTTCATCAATGAGCTGATTGACCTTAACCACTGCTTTTCCAGTGATGGGATCCTTTACAGTTTCACAACTCACCCTTCCCATGATACGAGTCGCAAGGCTAACAACCTCTTCGTCACCCTCATAGATTGGATGGACAACAATTCCATTGACTGTACCGCAATCATCTTCAGTGATGATGACATCCTGAGCAGCATCAACAAGTTTACGTGTGAGGTAACCGGAATCCGCAGTTTTGAGTGCTGTATCTGCAAGACCTTTACGAGCGCCGTGTGTGGAAATGAAGTATTCGAGAACTGAGAGACCTTCGCGGAAGTTAGAGAGGATCGGCTGATCCATAATCTCTCCGTTCGGTTTTGCCATCAAACCACGCATTCCTGCAAGCTGCTTAATTTGGGTTCGATTACCACGAGCCCCAGAGTCAACCATCATAAAGAGAGGATTCATTTCCTTACGACCATCGTTATGTTCAATCGTACGGAAAAGAGCGTTAGCAATCTCCTCACCAGTATGAGTCCATATATCCTGTACTTTGTTTTTTCGCTCACCATCAGTAATGATACCGCGGCGGTACTGCTTTTGAACTTCGACAATTTGCTTCTCAGCACTTTCAATCAGCGTTGCTTTTTCTTTAGGAATCATCATGTCGTTGATTCCAATAGAAGCTCCTGCACGAGTTACTTCACGGAAGCCAACTTCTTTAAGTCGATCTAATGTTTCCACAGTACGCTGCTGACCAACAGCCCTATAACAACGCCAAATAATATCTCCTAGCTGTTTCTTGCCTGCCACCTTGTTATAGAAACCGAGTTCATGGGGCCAAATTTCATTGAAGACTACACGTCCTGCTGTCGTCTCAATGACTGACAACTCACTATTCCCATAGACGGTAGCTTTGTGACGATCCGGATTTTGGAGACGAATACGTGTATGTATTTTGATAGAACCCTCGCTTAACGCCATCTCGACTTGAGCTGCATCTGCAAAGAGTGGAAGACGTACTTCTTTAGCTCCTGGTATAATTCGAGGAGACTGAGTAAGGTAATAGCATCCAAGAGGAATATCCTGCGATGGGTTAGTAATCGGCTTACCACTTGATGGGGAAAAGATATTATTAGGAGCAAGCATTAACGTGCGAGCTTCTAATTGAGCCTCAACAGACAAAGGTACATGCACTGCCATTTGATCACCATCAAAGTCAGCATTATAAGCCGTACAAACAAGGGGATGGATACGAATAGCCTCTCCTTCAATTAAGATCGGCTCAAAAGCTTGAATCGAAAGTCGGTGCAAGGTTGGGGCACGGTTGAGCATGATGGCATGCCCACGTGTGACCTCATCTAGAATATCCCAGACTTCAGGAGTTTGGCGTTCGATGAGTTTCTTAGCACTACGTACTGTATGGACATACCCAAGCTCTTTAAGTCGGCGAATAATAAATGGTTCAAAAAGAACAAGGGCCATCTTTTTAGGAAGTCCGCATTGATTGAGCTTTAACTCAGGACCGATCACAATAACGGAACGTCCAGAATAATCGACTCGTTTACCAAGAAGATTTTGACGGAAACGGCCTCCTTTTCCTTTTAGCATGTCACTCAATGATTTCAACGGCCTGTTTGCAGCACCAGTCACAGCACGACCATGACGACCATTATCGAAAACTGCATCCACCGCCTCTTGAAGCATACGCTTCTCATTACGAATAATAACTTCTGGTGTTTTAAGCTGTAATAATGTTTTGAGACGATTATTACGGTTAATCACACGTCGATAGAGATCGTTGAGATCAGAAGTTGCAAAACGTCCCCCTTCAAGTGGTACTAATGGACGAAGGTCAGGAGGGATGACTGGAAGCACATTAAGTATCATCCATTCAGGACGTGTTTTAGAACTCAAGAACCCTTGAACAAGCTTCATCCGCTTTGCTAATTTTTTTCGGATTTGCTTGCTTTTAGTTTGAGTCATTTGCTTTTCAATAGCAGTTTGCTCTTTTTTAAGATCCATGGACTCGAGAAGCTTTTGAATAGCTTCTGCTCCCATGCTAAAAGTAAAGTCTTCTCCGTACTGATCTTCAGCTTCATGAAATTCGCTCTCAGTTAGAAGTTGCCCTTTTTCTAATGGTGTTTTACCCGGATCAATAACAACATAATCTTCATAATAGATAATCCTCTCTAACTGACGGCCGGTCATATCAAGCATCAGACCAATGCGTGATGGCATGCACTTATAAAACCAAATATGAGAAACAGGCACCGCCAGATCAATATGTCCCATACGTTCACGACGTACTCGACTCAAGGTGACTTCTACTCCACAACGATCACATACAACATTTTTATGCTTGATGCGCTTATATTTTCCACAGGAGCATTCCCAATCTCGTGTTGGACCAAAGATTCTCTCACAAAAGAGACCTCCCTTTTCAGGCTTGAAGGTACGATAGTTGATTGTTTCTGGATTTTTTACTTCACCTTGACTCCAAGAACGCATGAGCTCTGGAGAGGCAACAGTAATTTGTACCTGGTCAAATGAATTATCAGAGGGATGTCCCAGCAAGTCAGTTGTTTCTTGTTCAATCATAGCTAGCTTATAAGTGTTTCTATCGTAACAATAGTTTGGCGAGTGTTCTGTCGATTCTAAAATGAATTAAGGATAATGTGAAAACGAAATAGTGCTAAACTGACTCAATAAGAGGCATGGAATGATCTTTTTGGCCAACTGCAACGTTCAAACAAAGACCCTGCATTTCTTTGATTAAAACATTAAAGGATTCTGGAATTCCTGCTTCTAGAGAATTATCACCTTTAACGATACTTTCATAAATACGGGTTCTACCTTGAACATCATCTGATTTGACGGTCAGTAACTCTTGTAACGTATAGGCTGCACCGTAAGCTTGTAGAGCCCATACTTCCATTTCTCCAAAACGTTGTCCACCATACTGCGCCTTACCGCCAAGTGGTTGTTGTGTAACAAGAGAGTAGGGTCCAACAGCTCGCGCATGGATTTTATCAGCAACTAAATGCCCCAGTTTCATCATGTAGATGATTCCGACAACGACTTGCTGATCAAATGCTTCACCTGTGAGACCGTTATAAAGAGTTGACTTTCCATTTTCTTGAATCCATGAGAAGCCCTCTTTTTTTCCTGCTTCCTTGAGGTACTCACGGATGCGCTCTTCTGAAATACCATCAAATACCGGTGTCGCCACCTTGAATCCTAGTGCTTTTGCAGCAATACCAAGATGTGTTTCTAAAACCTGGCCAACGTTCATACGACTAGGAACACCGAGCGGGTTCAAAACAATATCGACTGGTGTCCCGTCAGCAAGGTAGGGCATATCTTCCTCAGGAACTATTTTAGCAACAACACCTTTGTTACCATGTCGGCCAGCCATTTTATCTCCAACACTGAGCTTACGCTTGCTGGCAATATAAACTTTGACCTGTTTGATCACTCCAGGATCGACATCATCTCCACTTTCGATTCGTCCTAAACTTTCGTCTTTTTCATTTTGAAGGTCAGCAAATCGATGCTCAAACTGTCCCATTATTTCTCGTATCTTATTACGTATGGGGCTTGGATCAATTTCAACGTGGTTATAAACGCTAGCCAGTTTTCTAAGCAGCATCTTGGTAATCTTGCGATTAGCAGGAATGATGATTTCACCTGTTTCACCGTTAACCACATCAAGCGGAATCTTCTCGCCCAAGAGAACATTGGATAGAGCCTCTGTGAGAAGCTCATGTAATTCTTCTTTTCTCTTTTTATAATCTTCTTGGATAATTTTAAGCTGACGCTTTGCTTCTACTGGTGTGATTTTAAGCTTTGCTACCTCTTTTTTAGAAGAGACACGTACATCCATGACGATACCGTATGTTCCCGAGGGGACAGTAAGTGATGTATCACGCACATCAGCTGCTTTCTCTCCGAAAATCGCACGCAAGAGACGCTCTTCAGGAGCGAGTTCCGTTTCACTCTTGGGTGTAATTTTGCCGACAAGGATGTCACCAGGCTTTACCTCTGCTCCAATTCGAATAACACCATCAACGCGGAGATTTTTCAAAGCTTCCTCGCTCACGTTAGGGATATCGCGTGTAATTTCTTCAGGTCCGAGTTTTGTATCACGTGCTCCAATTTCAAATTCATCGATGTGAATGGAAGTATAGATGTCTTCCTTTACAACACGTTCCGAAATCATGATGGCATCTTCAAAGTTATAACCATTCCAAGGCATGAATGCCACAAGCACATTGCGCCCGAGAGCCAACTCCCCATTTTCAGTACTTGGTCCATCAGCAAGAACATCTCCGATCTTTACGCTTTCTCCCTTTTTAACAATAGGGCGCTGGTTGATACAGGTGCTACTATTGGATCTCATGAACTTTCTGAGTTCATAGACAAAAACTCCTGTTTCTGGAGAATGTTTGATTTTCTTTTTCCCTTCTGGAAGTTCACCGTTTTTCGTAACAATGATACGACGCGAATCAACAGATGCGATTTTCCCGTTGTTTTCAGCAAGGATGACGGCCTTAGAATCACGAGCAACCCGCCCTTCTAATCCAGTACCAATAATCGGTGATTCTGAGACTAATAGTGGCACACCCTGACGTTGCATGTTTGATCCCATCAATGCTCGGTTAGCATCATCATGCTCTAGGAATGGGATGAGTCCTGCTGCAACAGAAACAAGCTGCTTAGGAGAAACATCCATGTATTCAATTTTTTCCGGCTCTACTCCAAGCGAATCGCCACGAAAACGTGCTAGCACAGTATCTCCAATTAATTTTCCTTTTCCATCAATTAAGGAATTTGCTTGGGCAATATAATAGTTTTCGTCCTGATCTCCAGTGAGATAAACAATGTCATTTGTAACTTGATTTTTATTGACTTTGCGGTAGGGAGTTTCAATAAAGCCAAAGTCATTTATCCGTGCGAAGGTGCTTAAGGAACTGATAAGTCCAATATTCGGGCCTTCTGGTGTTTCAATAGGACAAATACGTCCGTAATGGGATGGATGCACGTCACGCACTTCAAATCCAGCTCGGTCGCGGCTTAATCCTCCTGGTCCAAGAGCCGATAGTCGGCGCTTGTGCGTTAACTCAGAGAGAGGATTGGTTTGATCCATGAATTGGCTCAATTGAGAGCGACCAAAGAAATCACGTACTACAGCACTTAATGATTTTGGATTAATTAATTTTTGTGGTGTAATATGATCAAGTGCCGGGTCATAGAGAGCCATGCGCTCGCGTACTAACCGTTCTGTTCGAGAGAGTCCGACGCGGCATTGGTTAGCTAGAAGCTCACCAACAGTACGCACACGGCGACTTCCCAAATGATCGATATCATCAATCATCCCTTCACCACGACGTAGTTTAAGGAGATAGGAAATAGCTTCAGCGATGTCTTCTTTGCATAGAAGACGACTTTCATTAGCTGTTTTCAGACCTAGTTTTTGTTGAATTTTATGACGACCTACGCGTCCGATATCATATCGTTTAGAATCAAAGAAAAGACGTTTTAACATCCCTCTTGCATTCTGTGCTGTCGGTGGATCACCAGGACGTAATTTACGATAAATTTCCTTAAGGGCCTCATCTTCATCGTGAGCCGGATCTCTTTTAAGTGACTTTATTATTGTATCGTCTTCTTTAGTATCAACAACATTGACTACCGTGATTTTCGCTTGAACTAAATCACGTACCATAGCCAGCGTGAGAGGCTCATAAGCACGTGCAATTACTGTTTCACCATCAACATAATCTTGAAGCAGCACCTTGGTACTGATTTCTTCTTCATCAAGTTTTGAAGTTAGTTTGAGGTTCTCTATTTTGTAAAAGAGGCCAGCAATTTCTTCATCGGTTGGATAACCCAAAGCACGAAGAAATGTTGTTGCAAGGAATTTGCGGCGTCGTTTCCGTCGGTCTAGATAGACATAGAGAAGGTCATTGGTATCAAACTGAATTTCAATCCATGACCCACGATCAGGAATGATACGGAATCCTTGAAGAAGTTTCCCATTGAGATGGACATCTGTCTCAAAGCTTATACCAGGGGAGCGGTGCAACTGGCTAACAACGACTCGTTCTGCACCATTAACAATGAAGGTTCCTTGTGGAGTCATGAGAGGAATCTCTCCCATGTAGACTTTTTCTTCTTTAGTGACCCGTTCATCTTTGTATCGGAAGGTCACATAAAGAGGAGCACTGTAGGTAAGGCCTTCTACTTGCGATTCGACGGGGCCTATTTTAGGCTCATCAAGCTGGTAGCTAACAAAGTCCAAGTGTGATTTTTCTTCAAATCCATAGATAGGAAAAAACTCCCTAAATACAGCTTGAAGCCCAACATTACGTCGTTTTAAAGGATCGACACCTTTTTGAAAAAATTCTTCATATGACTTAATTTGTAACTCAATTAAGTTAGGCGGATTAATTGCCTCATTAAGTTTTCCAAAATAGATGCGTTCAGACATAGATCAATGTGTCGCTAGTTGTTATTGTTAGTTTCAGGCTTCTTGTTGAACTGGTCATGTCAAAGAGAGCAAAGCTCTCCACGACATGTCCGTGACCTCAGTTTTCTACTAGTTTTATTTTGCAAACACTAGTTGATGAGGTCCCCGGAATATCTTTGGAAATTTATTTGATTTCCACTTTAGCTCCAGCAGCTTCAATTTTTTTCTTAATCTCTTCTGCCTCTTCTTTAGTTGCTCCTTCTTTAACTGCTTTTGGAGCGCTCTCAACAAGAGCTTTTGCTTCAGCAAGACCTAATCCAGAGACAGCTGCACGAACCTCTTTGATAACCCCAATCTTATTGCTTCCTACTTCCGTTAGCATTACTGTAAAGGATGTTTTTTCTTCAACAGGAGCAGCAGCAGCGCCACCACCTACAGCAGCAACAGCTACTGGAGCTGCAGCACTAACGCCCCATTTTTCTTCAAGGGCTTTTACAAGTTCTGCAATTTGAAGAACAGTAAGGTTACTAAGTTGATCTACGATAGCTTGATTATCAGACATGGTATGTATGGACTGTGATAGTGTCGCACCCTGAAGCCTCAGAGAATTTGAGTCTAGCAGCTGCTAGACCGACAGATATCGTGTTATTTTAATATCACCCACCGTAGCTTAAGACGTTGGGAGAAAGTTAGTGTTGTGCTGCTTAAACAGCGGATGAAAGGTTTAAATGATGAGTGTTAACGAGTCAGTGATAAGAATAAATCTTACGCCGCCTCTTGGGATGCCTTTGCTGCTAAAAGACGTGCAAGACTGGTTCCCGGTTCATTGAGAGTTCTGACGAGTTTTGTTGCTGGCATCAATAGAAGTCCGAGTAATTGAGATTGTAATACTTCTTTAGAAGGGAGAGATGCCAGTACCATGATCTGATCGAAGGAGAGAAAATCATTATCTAGAATCCCAGCTCGTACTACAGGTTTTTGAAATTCGGCATGGAAGGTTTTTAAAACCTTTGCAGCTGCACAAATATCTTGCTCTCCGGAGACAATCGCTGTTTGACCAGTGAGATAACTATCAAGAAGTGTTGTTCCGGTATTATTAAGAGCACGACGCAGGAAGGTATTTTTAACAACAGAACAGAAAGAGCCAACGGTGGCTAGACGGCTGCGAAGTTCAGAAAAGTGAGGAACACTCATCCCTCCATACTCCAGTAAAATGACAAACGGTGAAGCATCGAGCTTCAACTTAACATCATCAACAATTGTAGATTTTTCGAGTCTCATGATAGATATTAGCGTGCTTGTTTAAGAAAGGGAGCTGCATCAACTTTAATGCCGGGGAGCATCGTGGCTGCCAACGTGATTGTTTCTACAAAAGATCCTTTAGCGGTGGCTGGGCGGGCTTTAATAACAGCTTCAATGACTGTTTTGGCATTAGCCAATAATTCTTCTTTTGTAAAGGAGAATTTGCCAACCGGCATCGCTATGTTTCCATTTTTATCCAATTTGAATTCAATGCGTCCTGCTTTAACTTCACGTACAGCTTGAGCAGTGTCGTCGCTGACGGTTCCTGTTTTAGGATTCGGCATGAGTCCCCGCGGCCCGAGGACCTTTCCTAATTTCCTGACCTCTGTCATTGCAGCAGGGGTTGCAATAGCAACATCAAAATCTGAAAAACCCTCTTGGCATTTCTTGATCATTTCTTCATAGCCGACATACTCTGCCCCAGCTTCGAGAGCTGAAGCGGCAGCAGCACCAGATGCAAAAACGAGGACTCGAACATTTTTACCACTCCCATGAGGAAGAGGCGACGTACCACGAACCATTTGATCGCTTTGTTTTGGATCAACTCCCAGTCGCATGGAAAGGGTTACTGTTTGATTAAATTTTGTTTCGGGCATCGACTTCAAAAGAGCCAAGGCATCAGGAAGCTGATATTTTTTGCCTGAATCTACAAGCGCCGCAGCAGCACGGTAGCGCTTGCTTTGTTTATTTTTTTGAGAGGAATGTTTTTTAATCATGATAGATGCAGTTCAAACGATGCTATGATCTCCTGCTGTTGTTCTAAATTGTAAAGTTATTATCAATTATTGAGGCCTTATTAGTTTAAGATTCAATTTCAATTCCCATTTGTCGGGCAGTTCCACAAAGAGTGCGAAATGCTGCTTCAGGGGAATTAGCATTCATGTCACCAATTTTTATTTTAACAATTTCCATAACCTGGCTTTTTGTTAATTTTCCAACCTTTGTTTTGTTAGCTTCCTTAGAGCCTGAAGCAATACCAGCTGCTTTTTTAAGCAAAATGCCAGCCGGCGGAGACTTGGTGATGAAGGTAAAACTTTTGTCTTTGTAGACGGTGATGACTACCGGCAAGATATCACCTGCTTGTTTTTGTGTTACTGCATTAAACTCTTTGCAGAAGGCCATAATATTCACTCCTTGCTGTCCCAGCGCGGGACCAACAGGAGGCGCTGGATTAGCAGCTCCAGCTGGAATCTGTAATTTAATTTTAGCAACAATTTCTTTAGCCATGAAACGTGAGGTTCGTAATAAGAGTAACGTGAAGATTCGTCTCGATCTGACGAAAAGGATGGTGATTCTGCTTCACTATTCCTGTAATGGCAAGCTCTTTTTTTAAAAAAAATCTTGAATTTCTTTTCGTTATCGCTCATCAACATTTAATGCCGTCTCGTATACTCAATGAATTTAAAGAATTTATTTCTCGTGGAAATGTCCATGATGTGGCAATTGGTGTACTTATTGGTGCAACTTTTGGGAAGATTGTTAATTCCTTGGTCAACGATATTATTATGCCACCTATTGGCCTCTTGATGAATCAAATCAGATTTAAGGATTTTTTCCTCCCACTAGATGGAAATCATTACGCAAGCTTAGGAGCAGCTCAAAAAGCCGGTATCCCTGTCATTAATTATGGAAACTTTATTGCTGATAGCCTTCAATTTATTTTAATTGCTTTTGTAATCTTTGCAGTGGTGAAAGTGATCAATATACTTAAAAAAAATGCAGCTACGCCCTTTGCAACTGCGCCAACAAAAACAGAGCTCTTGCTTACTGAAATTAGGGATGAATTCAAAAAACACTCCCCTCACCTCTAGAGAGAGCGGCAAAGGCCAAATCTCATGCAGCAGATAGCAGGAGATTTTTTTTAGAATTGTTTTTAATGCTCTCACCTATTTTAAAAGGATTCTGCTTAACAGGGCTGCCACGAGCATAATCAGTATTGGATTTATTTTTGTTTTTAGAATAATCACAAGGGAAATCACCCCTATGATTCCGGTTACCCATCCACTAATGGCGGTCTTTGCCACAATCCACGTTGATGCCAAAATAAGTCCTGTGGTCATTGGCATGAGAGCCTTTTCAATGGTGCGTTGCCAGGGACTCCCAAGAATCTTTTCCCAAAAACTAGAAACGATAAGAAGTAAAATAGAACTTGGGACAAACATCGCAAGAATAGAAATAACGGCACCGATAACGGCTGAAAGAAATAAGAAATGGGAGCCTTGCGGAAACCCTGTGGCCTTCAAGGCTATTAATTCAACAATTAAAGTAGAAGGACCAGGAGCTGCTTTACTAATACTAAAAAGATCTAAAAATTGCTGATTGCTCATCCAGTGATACTGAGAAACCGCAGCCATATGCATGCTTGGAAGAACGGTATTGCCACCTCCAAAAGCAGAAAGCGAGAGAGCGGAGAATAATTTTGCAATTTCAAGGTAGGTATCATCCATTCTCTTTTTTTTCTTTTGGCGTCATCACTTCTGGAACGATTTCTTTATTTTGTTGGTGGGGGCGCGGGCGGTACCACCAAAGCGCAACGGGGGCTACCATAAGAATCACAAGGGGAACATGAAAATGACCAACCCTCACAAGCAGAAACGTGATGATGAAAATAAGGATATCTACAACGTTTTTTAATGATTCTTCTGCAGCCTCCACAAACATACTCGCCATCAGTCCACAAGCAACAGCACCCGCCCCTTTTAGCATTACTTCAACAGAGGGAAGAGCACCCATTGAAAAATAAAGATATCCTAATCCAAAAAAAATAAATGAGGATGGTAAAATAAGGAACAGACTTGCAATGAATCCTCCTGCAATACCACAAAGATGATTTCCTATATAAAGAGAAATACCTACAACATTGGCCCCTGGTAATAACTGACAAAAAGAGAGTCCCGTAAAAAACTCTTCATTGGTCAACCATTTTTTATCTTCAACAATGATACGACGAATATAAGCCGTGCCCCCTCCTCCAAAACTAGTAACACCTATAAAGAAAAATACATTGGCAATGTGGTGAAGTGATACGGCATTTTTCTGAGAAGATCGTTCGCCATTGACTGTTTGCAAATCGCTTTCAAGTATACTTGAATTACAGCTATTATTAGATTCCGGATCCATGGGAAGTTTTTTTAATATTTCAATATTCCCTGGAGTTATTCGGATCTTTCACTCTCTTCAGATTTTCCACGAACGAGATGCTACACTTCCTTTTTTCTTTTCTTCTGCCTCCTTAAGATCAGCCTCAATACTTTCATCGGAAAGCTCTATTTTTTTGGAGCTCTCCCAATCTTTTTTGAAAATTGCCACAAGCTGATGAATTAACTCGGGATCATCAAAAAAGACTCCTAATTCACGCCGTTCATTAAAACACTTTGGGTAGAAGTTAAAGGAACTCAACAGTGCTCTCTTTTCATCTGCAATCATTAGCTTGGCATGTAAATGCATTCCATGAAGTTTTCGCACATGAATTCCAAGGTCATGAAGCAGACGTAATCCTGCAATCCCCTCCAAGCGATAAAAATCTCGTAAGGAATGAACAGGTAATGCCATTGCATGAATAGTAAGATTCCGTTTTGCTTTTCCCTCTAACAAGGCCTCAATAACAGGAGTGTCGACATATTTTTCATGTTGAATGTAGAGTGACTTTTGAGCAGAACGAATAAAATGAATGACCGATTCACGTGATTTACCGACACTCCATGTTAAGTTAGAAACAATAGGAGGGTTAAATTCCAAACGGTTCCAATCTGCATCAAAACAGGCCTTGACCTCCTCCACCTCTTTAGAGTCCGAGGTTATCAAGGCGTAATCACGAGTCTCTCCAAAATATTTTGGTGCCCAATTCAGAGACATAATAAAAGCCTTCGCATCATCAATCACCATCGATTTTTCATGAGTAATAGGATAAGCAGGGTTCGTTTCTTTAACAGGGACAGAAGCCTTTTTAAAAAAAGCAAAAGCTTCATCGTTATCATGTTCCCCCGTAAACCTAGATGGATTGAGCATGACACGCACAGCAACTCCACGGTGATGTGCTGCAACGACCTCGTTCATGAGTCGTGGTTCTGAAAACTGAAACATCTTAATATCAAGTGTTTTCTTGGCTCCTCGTAATGCTTCTTGAAACGGTTTGATTCCATCATCGGGAGCAACAACTAAATGGTGTTTTTTATTTAGAGACATAGTGGCTTTCTAAAAATCTTGCGTGATTAACGATCTACAAGCATCCTCTAACGTTACTTTGGTTGCAAAGTTTTTTTAGAGCTTCATATAGTATTTAGACATCACATGTGCAAATCGTATCTCACCCATGATGCAAGAGGATGTTTGATTTAACATCTACAATTATTGCACTCGTAGCTCAACTGGATAGAGCGCTGCCCTCCGAAGGCAGAGGTTGTGGGTTCGATTCCCGCCGAGTGCAGAGGCCTGAAAAGATGATTCAAAAACATCGCGATGGTTCTACAATCTGAACAGCACTCTTCATTATTAACGAAACCCAATAGTGCCAATAAACCCATTGGTGTCTTTGATTCAGGTGTCGGGGGGCTTACTGTTGTGGCAGCACTACGACGTCATCTTCCTAATGAAAATATCATTTATCTTGGAGACACGGCGCGTGTTCCCTATGGAGGCAAGAGTCCAGAAACAGTCCTACGCTACAGCAAGGAAATAGCAAACCTTCTACTAGAGCACAATGCCAAGATGATTGTGATTGCCTGTAATACCGCATCAGCACTGGCTCTTTCCACATTAAAAAGTATTTATTCCATTCCTATTCATGGAGTAATTGAACCAGGAGCTGCTGCAGCTGTTCGCGCTACAAAAAAGGGAATAATTGGAGTCATTGGAACAAGAGCTACCATAGCGAGCAAGGCCTACCAACAGGCCATTCATCACCTCTCCCCAAAAACCGATGTTCTCTCCTATCCTTGCCCGTTACTAGTCCCGTTAGTGGAAGAGGGGCTTTTTGACGATGAGATCACCCAACGTGTTTTAGAGCGTTATTTAGAACCGATGCTTTCCCAGGGAATCGATACACTTGTTTTAGGCTGCACCCATTATCCACTTTTAAAAAAACTCATTTCAAAAGTCATCGGTCCCAACGTGACCCTTGTTGATTCTGCAGAGAATTGTGCCCTTGCAGTTCAAACCTTACTCACCACTAAAAATCTCGCACGAGAGAAAAGCACTCCAGGCACTCTGCATGTTTTGCTCACGGATACTTCGGAAGATTTTCTTCATAGTGCTGCTAATGCTCTTAAAATAAGCATCGATAGGGTTAGCATCATGACGCTCTACTAAAAAATAATTAAAGAATAGCCTCATCACTCTATTTTTTAGAATCTCTTTAACCTCACCCTATTTTTTCACTAACAATGATGGATTCCGACTTCTCCGCTGTTGTCATTATTCCTGCTCGCTGGGGATCAACCCGTTTTCCAGGAAAGATGCTTCATAGGATGGCAGGGCACCCCTTGATCGAACATGTATGGCAACGCTGCCGTCAGGCACGCCTTGTTGAAAGAGTTCTTATTGCTACCGATGATAAGCGCATCCAAGAGGTTGCAGAGGACTTTGGAGCAGAGGTCCTCATGACATCACCAGATCATCAGTCAGGAACCGATCGTATTGCAGAAGTTGTGGAGCTTTTAGAAAAAGACCAGGAGGCCCCTCAAGCCTCCCACATCATCAATGTCCAGGGAGATGAACCACTCCTTGATTTCAAACTCATTGATCGACTTGCAGCATCATTGAAGGCATTACCAGAATTAGAAATCATCACAGCAGCAACACCCTTGACTCAAGCATCAGATCACCATGATCCCAATATGGTCAAAGTGGTACTGAATCACAAAGCAGATGCCCTCTATTTTTCTCGTGCTCCCATTCCATTTCATCGTGATCCCATGGAAACAGAATCAAGGCTCGTTCCTTTGCTCCATCTAGGGATTTACGGCTTTCGCAAAGATATTTTGAAACGCTTCGTCTCCTACCCTCCCTCCCCTTTGGAATGCTCTGAGAAATTAGAACAACTGCGTGCTCTTGAAAATGGAATTTCTATTCGTGTGATGATAACTCAACATCACTCCCGCGGAATTGATACTCTTGCAGATGCCAAGGCTGTGGAAGCACATCTTCCGACCTCATACTCATTTTAGCACGGATAAGCATCTGGGTTAGCCCGCAATAAAACAGCGAACATATTCATCTACGGCTTCCTTCCAAGAGCGAAGCGGTTCTCCCAGGAGTACTGAAAATTTTGTCGTATCAAGAGCTGTTTGAACCGGACGCTTCGCTAAGAAATTTTTCATCTCTACTAATTTCAATGGAGCTACCACCGTGGTGAGAAGGGGGATTCCGAGAGCTGCTGCAGACTGAAGGGCATACGCGCCATAGTCACGCCAGGAGCAATGATCACTATTGCAGAGATGATAGATTCCTCCCGGAGATTCCTCCTTCAAAAAAAGAGAGAGCCAGCAAGCAAGATCATAGGTGTATGTAGGAGAGGAAATTTTATCAGCAATGGCAGCAGCTTCGGTGGAGTTTAAAGCACGTCGTATAATCTGATCAATAAAACTAGGGCGATCTGGGCCAAAGACCCAAGAAACACGGACCACCACATGATACTCTGAAGCAGCTAGGACCCCTTTTTCACCAGCATACTTACTTACTCCATAATGATTGACCGGCTCTGGTCTGTCTGTTTCACGATAAGGACGCTCTAAGGTTCCATCAAAAACATAATCAGTACTCAGCTGAATGAAGCGAACCCCACTTTCTGAGGCTAAATAGGCTAAGAGGGTTGGTGTGACAGCATTAACGGTTGTGGCGAGGGAAGGTTCTCTCTCACAGCGATCGACATCAGTAATCGCTCCGCAATTGACGATGACTTCTCCTTCTTTCAATTCAAAGGCCTTCATCGCTTGAAGCGCATTCTCGGGGTTTTCAAAATCGATCTCTTGGCGTCCCAGCCCAACAATCTCATAATCAGAAAATGTGTTTCTCCACTCACGTACAAGAGCCATTCCAAGACGTCCCCCAGCCCCTAAAATGAAAATCCTTGGCCTTGGTGCGGCAACGCTAGTTCTCGATTTGTGATTTGAAAAATGATGCATCCTTGTTGAAAGTTTTTAGACCCGACTAATACCCATTACCCATTACCCATTACCCATTACCCATTACCCATTACCCATTACCTGCTGCATCAACCTACTTTTTGAAAAGAGGCCTCCACCAGAATTCATTATTTCTATACCACTCGATCGTGGTGATTAGTCCCTGACTGTGCTTGGAGTGCGGCTTCCAGCCAAGCTCCTGATGCATTTTTGAAGAATCAATAGCATAACGACGATCATGACCTAAGCGATCAGTAACATGAGTGATGAGCGAGGTCGGTTTTTTTAGATAGGATAAGATTTCATGAACAAGCACGATATTTTTTAGCTCGGCATCAGCTCCAATATTATAAATCTCTCCGCTACGTCCACGTGTGAGGACCTGCCAAATGGCTTCACAATGATCCTCGACATGAATCCAATCACGCACCTGGAGTCCATCTCCGTAGACAGGCAACGGCTGATCATGCAAGGCCGAGATAATCATCAAGGGAATCAGTTTTTCTGGAAATTGATACGGCCCATAATTATTCGAACAGCGCGTGATGACGATATCTTGACCGTAGGTGTGATGAGAGGCTACCGCGAGGAGATCGGCTCCTGCTTTGCTTGCGGAGTAGGGAGAGTTCGGATGGAGCGGCGTGGTCTCAGAAAATTTCCCAGTCTCTCCTAGCGAGCCGTAGACTTCATCGGTGGAAACTTGTAAAAATCGCTTCACTCCATGCCGCCGTGCTGCAGCAAGAAGAATACTCGTTCCTAGCACATTGGTGTGGATGAAATCATGGGGATTCGTGATACTCCGATCAACATGCGACTCTGCAGCGAAATTCATCACTGCCTCCAGCGGCTTTTGGGTCTGCTGCGTTGCATTAGCAAAGACACTCTCCATCATGGTTGCATCAGCAATATCAGCCTGCACAAAGCGATAACGGGGATCATTTTCTATCGAAGCGAGATTGGCCTTGTTCCCTGCATAGGTTAAAAGGTCAATATTAAGAATGCCAGTGACCTCTGGCCGTTCTAGCGCCTGCCTGATAAAGTTACTTCCAATAAAACCAGATCCACCGGTGACAATGATTTTCATAATGAGGGACGTTAACAAAGGAGGGCCATGAGAGCAATCACGAATCCAAGGACGATGAAAAGAGCTGCGCGGGAGAGCACCCAATCAACAACCCCATCGAGACATCCTACAGAAACAGAAATTCCATTTGCCGGTTTTTGAATACTCGTGGGTAATATTTTTTGAATCGTCGGAGAAGAAAGAATCATGGCCAGTCGAGTAGGATCAGGATAGGGAATTTCTTGAAATGGTTTATTTTTCAAATCATTGATATCACCCGAACGTTGATAATTTTGAACGTTGAGTGTCTGAGCAATTCCTGTCCGTTTTTTATCATTAAGTTGGCTTGGAAGATCTTTGTAAGAAGACTGAGCGAGTGCAATGACGATGACAACTGCCCAAAGAAAAACAATGCTTTTTCGGAAAAGATTTTTAAAAGAATACTGATTCAGCAAGCACGCAAAATTAACTAGCACCGACAACGAAAAAAGATCCAAATAACGCGAAGAAAGACATCCTTCTGCTCTGGCATAGGCAATACTCATTGCTTGAAGGGTTGTCCAAATAATCAACCCCAGTAAAAACCATCTGCGGTCATTGACTTGAGGGCGTCCTAAAAAAAGAGCACCACAAAAAACCAGAGAAGGAGCATTTCTAAAAAGAAACCAAAAGAAATTTCCTGGGAGCGGCCAACTCATGATGGTGAGGAAGACTGTTGAAAACTGCGTAATGGAGTGAGCTTTTAAGACTGCATGCCTGGCAAGAGTTGGCGTGAAGGCAATGCCTAAGAAAACAAGAGGGATCAACGTCAAAATGATAATTACTTTTTTCCAAGAACGATCCACGTTCAAAACATATTGAATCCCAAAAACGGCAACTATTGCTGCTGCCGACAAGATTCCGGAAGCTAATGAGAAAAAAGCCAACACGCCTGCAAGAAGTCCAAGGAACCAGAGTGGACTAAAGAGTTTTTTTTCAATCAGCAAAAAAAGCGTGAGCGCCGAAAAAAGGAGGACAAAATAAAATTGTGCCTGAAACCCAGCCAACGTATTTTCCCACCCGTAAGGGAGTGAAAAGAGAACTAGTGATAAAAAGAGCAACGGCCAGGCTGCCTTTTTTCCAAGAGCATGTAGGAGCATTCCAACTATGGCAAGAACCGTGATTACATGTAGTAGTGCATTGACGATCATCTCAAGAAGTGGACTCCAAAAACCATTGATCTTTAACAACAACAAGGCCAACAACCGCGTTGTTACAACGCGATGTTCATTATGAGGTGCCACAAGCTGACTCAACGTCAACGTTCCCTCAAGAAAAGGCTGATACAAATTGGCCGCCTCCATATCCCATTGATCCCAGTATGGAACGGCACTTCCATAGTGAGCAATCATGAGGAACTTGAGCCCTAGGAGGATGAACCCTAGCGCTAAACAAGCAGTGATCCATGAATATTTTTTTTGTAAAAAAGCTTTCAGATTTTGAGTGCCTTTGATGGTGAATTTTAGGATTTTTTACAGAGGAGCTTTTTGGTTAACCAGGCTTCATAGAGCACTGTTAACAAAGTAATTAAGGCAACAATAACGTAGTTAGTGCTAAAAAGAACCAGTAAAATCTCCTAAAATTCATTCTAGAAAGATACATCTCTGATATTCACAACGGCTAAACTTTTTTTAAATAAACATAAAGTTACTGTTAGAAGTGCCCACGCACGATGGTTTTGAGTGCTAATTTAACGACTAATATGAAGTATCCGTGCTAGATACTAATATTCTCAAATTGACAATGATAGAGAGAAGTCGCCATAATTCCCGGTCCTATGAAATCGGAAACAAAAAAGTTAGTTCAATTTGATTGGGCTATTAAAACCCTTCTTCGCCAGAAGGCGAATT